>JAGDYV010000064.1:0-27154 GCA_049116495.1 Hyphomicrobiaceae bacterium
AAGGGAATCGAACCCTCGTCTTTAGCTTGGAAGGCTATTGCTCTACCATTGAGCTACACCCGCAGACCACTTTCGCCTGCCTGGCAAGCAAAAAAGGCGACAAGCACCGCTTTTCCGCATCGGCAAACCTTCCCGATACGGCGATACTTGCATAAGCATACGGCAGATTTATGGTGGAGGGAGTTGGATTTGAACCAACGTAGGCATAGCCAACGGGTTTACAGCCCGTCCCCTTTAGCCACTCGGGCATCCCTCCGGAACCAGTCGTCGTGTGCCGCAGCCCTGCACACATCGGGCCAATCTGAAGCCGAGACAAATAGCTCAACGTCAAAGTCGCGCCGCGCGAACAGAAGGCGTGTATATCTGTGGCTGAAGCCGGGCGTCAATGGTGGATTGCAAGGAAATCGCGTGTTGCCTACAAAAGGCATCTTTTGCGGCGCACCACACGCTACATTGCAAGGCCTTTTCTGCGTCATGAATGAACAATCCGATCCAAACGTCCGCAAAAACAAGCGAACGGCCCAGCGCAACCGGGCGAAGGATCCGGCGCGCCATCGCATCATCCGAGATCGAACAAGCCCCAAAGGTAAACCGTCAGCCGCCGCCGAACACGTGATCTATGGCCTCCATGCCGTAGAATTCGCGCTCAAGAATCCCGCCCGCGACGTCAGGGCGATCTGGGCCACCGAAAATGCCGAACGCAAGCTCGCTGATGCCATAAAAAGCCGTCAGCTGGCCGTTCAGCGCGTCACACCGCGCGATCTCGACAAACGCGTTGGCGCGGATACCGTTCATCAAGGGATTGTGCTTGAGGTCGCGCCTTTAAAGACGGTCGATCTGGCTGATCTGGCGGAGATCGGGATCGCCTCCGGGCGACCAATAATCGTTCTGGATCAAGTCACTGACCCGCACAATGTCGGCGCCGTAATGCGCTCCGGCGCTGTTTTCGGGGCCGCCGGAATCGTGATGACGCAACGCCACAGCCCGCCGCTCGCGGGGACGCTGGCGAAAGCCGCGTCGGGCGCGCTCGATCTGGTGCCGGTGTGCCTCGTCCAGAACCTGGCCAAGGCATTGGCCGAACTCCGACACCAGTCGTTCACCGTTGTCGGGCTCGATGGTACGGACGAACATCGCTTGCTGGAAGACGGCCTGGCCGCGCGAAGCGGTCAGGCGCTGGTCCTGGCGCTTGGCGCGGAAGGCCGCGGCTTGCGCGAATTGACCCGCCAAACCTGCGACGAACTATGCCGTATCGGCGGTAATGGGCCGATTGCCAGCCTCAACGTTTCGAATGCGGCGGCGATTGCGCTTCACCTGGCGTCGATGCAACGACGCGACAGCCCGCAATCTTAGTAACTACCCGTTTTCAAAACAAAAAAGCTGCCCATCAAATGATGGGCAGCTTTCGAGGAACCACGTCTGATCGATCGCTTGCGACCTACCAGTGGTGTTTATGGTGACGATGCGGATGGCGCACCGTGCCGTGTGGATGGCTGTGGTGCTCCTGGCTGATATGTTTTTTGTAGTAGCCCCAGGCCTTGTGATAGCGCGGCTGCTTGTAGTGGAAGCGGCGGTTTTTCACTTTATGCGCAGGACGCCAGTAGTCCGATCCGTAATACGGGTAGTAGCCACGATGGTCGTAATGATAGGCGTAGGGGTCGGTCGCAGAGTGACGGTCATAGCGCTTCCAACCGGCCATTGCGGAGGCCGGAGCCAGCAGACTAAGGGTCGTCACGGCAGCCATTCCGACCACCAAATTCTTCATACTTGTCATCAGACAAATCCTCGGAGCACAAACTAAGACAAGCTTCCCATTTACACCGCTATGCCTAACGAATGCTTAAGATTGTCCAGTATTACAACAGAAGTTGTATAAGCTTGCGATCGTTTTGCGATGATTTTAATGCAGGTTTGTACAGTTTTACCGTGCACCGTGCGCCCAAGGTTACACCGCCGCTGAAGCCGCCTGATAGGCCAGCGCCGCGAGCGCGAAATCGCCGAGCGCATAGCCACGAAATATGAAAGCTGTGCGCGCTGTTGGTGCGACGCTCATATCGACCCGGTCGAGAACAAGATCAGCCAGATCTCCCGTGACACGTTCGAGCGGCACCATCGGATCCTTCATGGTGGCCTCCTGAACGCTGTCATCAATGATGATCTTGTCGAGAGCCTTGAGGCTATCGGGATGCCAGGGACGGGCGAGATCGACGAGCGACGCGAACGCGCCCGGTTCAATGTCGGCGACGTCAGCGAACGGCTCGGCACCGGGCACGCGCGTGATCGAGGAAATGACCAGATCGGCGCCGCGCATCGCCTCCTGCGGCGTCGTCGCGATATGCGTCTTGCAGCCGTGATCTGCCGCCAGCGCGCTGAGGGCATTAAGATTGGCCTGACCGCGCCCGAACATGCGGACATCAGTGAGCGGAAAATGTTCCGCCAACGCATCAAGATGGCTGCGTGCCTGCAGCCCGCTGCCAATGAAGGCAATGACGCGGGAGTCAGGTTTCGCCATGCGACGGGCAGCAACCAGGCTGAGTGCGGCGGTGCGCACGGCCGTGATCCAGTTGCCATCGAGCAGCGCAATCGGCCGGCCAGTCTCGCTGTCCTGCAGCGCGACGATGGAGTTCATCAACGGTTCGCCGTTGCCGGGATTGCGCGGATTGAGCAGCAGCGACTTGATCGCGAGGTAGGGCGGATCATCGGCGACCGCGATCGTCGACATGATGTAGCGGTCATCGGGCACCGAGAGCGAGGCTTTCGGCGCGCTCCAGACTTTGCCAGCATCACGGTCGCGGATGAGTTTTTCAATCAGGTCAGCGACCTGGGACGATGTGATATCAAGCGCCGACAACGCCTCTTCGGCGTAGAACGGGACGGACTGGGTCGGGGTCATGGTGCGCTGGCTCCGGGGTCATGCTGCATCGGCTTGGGAGCCGCATGATCACCCGGTCTGGCGCGCGCGGCAAGTTGATGTATGGCGGAAACGGTCAACTTCGTGATTTTCCCAGTAGAGGTTAGGATCACGGCGCATTCGCACGCCGGCATCTGCCGCCGCGTACTCCCGCCACGCTCCACATCAAGGCCGCCCGACACCATGACCATTGAAAGCAGGGGCTCGTGGGGGATCGCCGCCGTCGCGCTCACGATCCTCTTCGTCGCCTTTGGCAGCATCTACATTTCCGTCGTGGCGTTGACCGAGATGGCGGCCGAGTTCGGCGGCAAACGCGCAACCCCGGCGCTCGCCTATTCGCTGGCCTGGTTCGGTGGCGCCGTTGGCGGCCTCGCGATGGGCCCGCTTGCCGACCGGATCGGCGTGCGCTGGACGGTGTCGTTCGGCGCGACGATGGCAGCCGCCGGCCTGGCGCTGTCATCACAAGGCGCGGTCTGGCAGCTCTATGTCGGACACGGCCTGCTGCTCGGCGCACTCGGCAATGCCGGCATCAACGCCCCGATCCTGGTCTACACGACCCGCTGGTTCGACAAGAACCGCGGCGTCGCGATCGCCTTCGTCTCGTCCGGACAATACCTCGCCGGCGCCGTCTGGCCGCTGTTCTTCGAACGCATCATCGCCGACATCGGCTGGCGCCAGACGATGCTCTATTTCGGCCTGCTCGAAGTCGCGATCATTGTACCTCTGGCGCTGCTGTTTCTCGGACGCCGACCGCCGGAAGCGAGCAGCGCGCCCGGCACTACTGCCAACGCCACGGGCACCGCGCGTGCCACGGGCACGGCGAGCACCGTACAAGTGACGCCGCCCGGCGATCTAGGCCTGAAACCCAATACGTTGTTCGCATTGCTGGCCTTGGCCAACTTCCTGTGCTGCGTGCCGATGGCGATGCCGGCAGCCCACCTGATTGCGTTCTGCGGTGATCTCGGACTTTCAGCACGAACCGGCGCAACGATGCTGGCGCTGCTGCTCGGCTCCGCAATCCTGTCACGCCAGTTCTGGGGCTGGATGGCCGACAGGGTTGGCAGCCTCATCACGCTCCTGACGTGCTCAGTGGCGCAAGGTCTCGCCGTCGCGGCGTTTTCGATGACGCAGGACGAAGCCGGCCTCTATTTCGTTTCCGCCGCCTTCGGGCTCGGCTTCTCCGGCCTGGTGCCGACCTACATCTTTGCGATCCGCGAGTTCTTTCCTTCCAAGGAAGCATCCTGGCGGGTGCCGATACAGTTGCTGCTCGGCGGCTCGGGCATGGCGTTCGGCGGCTGGTTTGCCGGCTACCTGTTCGACCTCTATGCGTTCTATGCGGCGGCGTTCACGGCAGGGCTGCTGTTCAACATCGTCAACACGGCGATCCTCGCGTTCCTCGTCTACAAGCAGTCAAGCAACCGCCCGCGCCTGCAACCGGTCGCCACCTGAGTCAGGCCGTGAAGCCTTCCTCGAACAGTGGCGCGTTGTCGATGATGCGCTGATAGGAGAGGCGTGTCAGGTCGATCGTCTGATAGCGATCGTGCAGCAGCAGCTCGCTCAAAGCGCGGCCGATCGCAGGGCCCTTCTGCAGGCCGGCACCGGAAAAGCCGACGGCCACGTAGAAATTCGACAAGCCGCCGACCCACGGGCCGATAATGGCGTTGCCGTCAAACCGGTTCATGGCGTAGTGGCCTGACCAGCTGCGCTTGACCTTAATGCGCTCGAACGACGGCACCCGGTGGGCAAGGGCGGGCCACAGATCGTTTTCGAAATAGGCGTGCTCAGCTTCGCCGATCTCCCAGTTGAAGCCGCTTGCCACATCGTGCCGCGTGATGCCGGTGGCAAAGCCGCGGCCTTCGGTGCGAAACGCCATGCCGCTCGGGTCCTTGGTCAGCGGCAACGGTTCAAGCGGCGCTTCGGTTTCAAAGTAGAACGTCGGACGGCAGAGCGGCTCGACCGGGATCGACATGCCGACCATGGCGCAGATGTCGGGCGCCCAGGCACCGGCGACATTGACCACGGTTTCAGCCTGCAGGCGGCGGCCGGATTCGAGAACAACCGTGTTGACCCGGGTTGCGTCGGCCTCGATGCCGACAACGCGGTCCTTGATATATTCGACGCCGAGGCTGATCGCCTTGCGGCGAAAGCCGGTGACCGCGGCATACGGATCAATGAACCCGTCCCGCGGTCCGAACAGGCCGGCATCGACGTCGTCGCTGCGCAGCAGCGGAAAGCGCGCGGCGATGGCGTCCCGGTCAAGGATCTCGTTCGGCGCGCCATGCGCGGTCTGCGTGCGCCAGTTCTTCTCGATCGTCGCGACGCCCTTGGCGCCGGCGACGAGATGCAGGTAGCCGTGCTCGCGGAACGGAAACTCACCGGGCTCACCATCGACATCCATCAGGCGTGCGAAGTCGCGGTAGACGGTTTGTCCGTAGCGCGACATTTCGATGTTTTCCGGCAGCGAGTGCATCAGGCGGACACCGCCGGCCGAGCGCGGTGCGGCGGCGAACTCGTAACCGGGGTCCGGCTCGACGATCGTCACGGCGTCAGCGGCGCCGGCCATGGCCATGTGGTAGGCCAGCGACGAGCCCATGATGCTGCCGCCGATTACGACGATGTTGGCCATAGCTGTCATCCTGCTGTTGCCACGTTGGACATGCGCGCCGGTTGCGATGCGCGCGCTGATGGACGATGCCACAACAGGGCCCGTGCCGGCAATTCGTTCGGGCAGATCGGGTGTCGTGAGGACGGTGGCATCGCGTGGGTCGACAACACGCTCGTGACGCAAACGAGGGCCGGGCAAAGGCGGCCGGTTGCGCACCAGCAAGCATGGATTGGGTTCGCCTCAAACCATGTTGGGTTACGGGTGGGGCACGCGTATCGCCACAAAGGCAGCGTCGAGGCCACCCTAACCCAACCTACGAATTTTCAGATTATTCGAGGGGCTATGGACGAATATTCACACGTTAGTTGGGTGAGCGCGGCTCGTCGACAGCGGTGTGCCCTGGCGTCGATCCGCGGGCAACCCAACGGTTGAAAACATATACCGAATTCATGATCGCTCAAACACGGTTGCTACGCCTTAGAGGCCGGCCGCTCCCCAAAAATATTCCGGGCAACGACAATCGGTATGGTGGAAAAACGGTGTACGGATCGCCTGACGGTGAGTAGTTTTCCTCGCTTGCAGATTATACGTGATCGCACGACATCCGTTTGCAATATTATCGCGCATTCACGCGAGCAAATCAGCATTCATTCGTCATAGAAGTTTTATTCATTTACCGAGGAATTCGGTCTCCTGCTCAAGCCCCAAGAAAGTCCCGTCCCTCCTATGCCCGCAGCCTCGTTGTGCGGTTTTACGCCGACGGGCGAGTGTTGCGATTTCGCCGTCTCAATAAATCTTCATCTTATTTACAGCGGTTTGTCACCCGTTCGATGGCACAGCGTCACCGACTTTCGATTTCATTGGTCGGGGAACACATTATGCATTTCAAAAAATTCTACCTTACCACGTTATGTGCGCTTGCGACCGTGATGTCACCTGTTGTGTCAAGCGCGCCAGCGCATGCAACGGACGACCCTCATGAATTCCGCACCAAACTAACAATAATAAAGAAGGTCGAGGGCGGCACCGACACGACCTTTGAGTTTTCGACATCCGGAATCAGATCGACATTTTTCACTCAAGATAACGTCGAGCAAGAGACGGTCAGTCTGAAACCGAAAAACGGGGAAGCTCGCGGCACCTATTATATCCGTTCAGGTCCGGACGAAAACAAGGGGGATCTAAGCGATGATAACATTATTACTGAGACACCGACGCCGGGTTACACACTCACGTCCGTGACTTGCGAGCGGCTACCGGACTCGCAGGGACCTGCAGGGTCAGTACCATTATTAACGCGCGACCCGGCCAAGGGACAGTTTTCGTTTGCGAGCTGGTACAGGGACGAGATCGAATGCACTGTAACAAACGCCAAAGACCCGCCCAAGGATCCGCCGACGCTGATCATCGTCAAGAAGATTGAAGCTGGCTCAACCGGCACGTTTGATTTCGAGGTGACGGCCGACAACCTGACGACGCTGACACCCTCGCTCACCATTGATGCCTCGAACCGATCTGGTGAAACCACCACGTCCGCGCTTAAGGTCGTGTCAGGTCCGATTAGGGTGAGCGAAGACGTGCCTGAAGGCTTCCGCCTTGCATCCGCAGAGTGCGAGCACGACGGCCAGCCGCGCCCGACCCAAACGGCGAATGTCGAAAACGGCTACGTCACGGTCACCATTCCCAAAAAGGGAGCAGAACGGAACTCGATCGTTTGCACGTTCGTTAACGAGAAAGTGCCGCCACCAACGATCACGATCGTCAAGAACGTGCCGGACGGGGTCGACGAAGATCAAGCCTTCAACTTTACGGCACAGGTTGACGGGCAAACCCGGCCGGAAATCGCCAAAGTTCTCGCCAACGATGAGATATCCCTTCCGGTCAATTCACCAAAGTTCAAGGTGACCAAAGGCACGGTCACCATCACCGAGTTCGGCCTTGATCCTGCGGCGTTTGAGTTCGTGTCGGCAAGCTGTAAATTGCCGAACGGCAAGACCGTGAGCAACCCGGTGCCGAACGCTGCCGCCGTAACTGTCGATGTGCCGTCGACCGGCGACATCACGTGCACCTTCATCAACAAGAAAATCCCACCACCGATACTGATCATCCATAAACGCGTTGAGGTCACCGACGGTCAAGTGGTTGACCTGCCTGAAACGTTTTCGTTCACGTTCAGTGATACGGAACTTGGTGCACACCGCATCCGCGTTGACCAGCCCAATGCCAATAGTGAGGGACTGGAGACAATTGCGGTAAAGCCCGGCGAACTGACCATAACCGAAGCTGACTCAGAAGACTTCAACCTCAAGAGCGCCATTTGCCAAGTTGGCGATAACGGGCCGAAATTCGACAAGCTCGCCAACCGCTCATTGACACTCACTGTACCGAAGACCGGTCAGGTCATCTGTACGTTTGTCAACGTGCCGCCGCCGACCGTGGTCATCGAAAAGTTGGTGACGGCAGCTGACGGCTACCACACGCCGCTGCCACGCACGTTTCACTTCACGTATGGCGGACAGGCCATCGAGGCGCAATCCATCGAAATCTCGGACGCCGACACCAAGGAAACCGCAGCTAAGATAACCCTGGCGCCCGGCGCCCTGACGATCACGGAAGGCGAAGACGGCGACTACAATTTGGACAGTGCACGTTGCTTCGTCGGCAAGGACGAAAAGAAGATCAGTACGCGCTCTGGTCGGACGGTAACGTTGACGGTGCCGATAACCGGCGACATACGGTGCAGGTTCACAAATGTGCCAGCCAACCAACCGCCGAAGCTGATCGTCGAAAAAATCGTAAAGGCCGTGGATGGTTTCGCAACGCCGCTGCCACGCACCTTTACGTTCACGTTCAGCGGACAAGACATCGACGCGCAATCCATCGACATCTCGGACGCCGACACGATCCAAACGACTGGCGAGCTCGACGTTGCGCGCGGCGAACTGTCGATCACGGAAGGAGATGCAAACAAAGCCGATTACAAATTGGACAAAGCCAGTTGCCGCGTCGGTGACGAGGAAAATACGTTTGGCAAATTGACTGGGCGCAAGTTGACGCTCGACGTGCCGAAAACCGGAACGGTGCGCTGCACGTTCGTCAATGTGCCGATTAATAAGCCGCCGACGCTGATCGTCGAGAAAGTCGTCGAAGGCGGCGGCACGGGTGAATTCCGCTTCAGCATTGACGACCCGGCTCTTCGGATCCCGCCACTCAAAATCACGTCCGCCGACGCCAACACGAAACGCAGCGGTCCCCTGACGACGACGGCTGGCCAGAAGATCACGATCACGGAGACACCCGTTCCAAGTGGCTTCAGTTTCAAGAGTGCCGTGTGCCGCTCGAGCGATGATAGTCAACGCCTGGTCACGGCGTCATCCGGTCCGGCGGCCGTGACGGTGACCATGCCAAGGACGGGCGAGGTGGTCTGCACGTTCACCAACTTAACCGACGCGCCACCACCCGTCATCTACGCCGATATCATCATCAAGAAATTGACGCGTGGCGGTGTCGGAACGTTCGCTTTCAACCTGGCCTCCGGCCGTTACGCCGCACGCCGGACCATCACAACCGTCGCCGACAACGACGCGCGTGGCAAGGCGGCCAGCGGCAGCGGCAAGACGGAAAAGATCTCGGTGCCGATCGGCACAGTCACGATCACGGAGGAGAAGCACAAGAGCTTCAAGTTCGTCAGTGCGTCCTGCGACAGCGGCAGCCCACGGGCCGACGTGTCCGCACGCAACGTCGCCTTCACGCTTGTCGAGGGCGCTACGGTGACCTGTACGTTCGTCAACCGGGAGGTCGCCGGCACGACGATCTCGATCATAACCGGCTTCCTTTATCGGCGCGCGCAACAGTTGCTCGGCGATACCGGCCGGCCGCGGCTGGTCGAGCGCCGGCAAAATACGGTGCGCGGCGGCAGCCTCAAGGATACGCTTGGCGTCCAAGGCCAGGGCTCGATGAAAGACGGAACGGTCGGCTTCCGCACGCGACTGCAGAACGCACTGGCCGATGACACCGACGCCAAGGCCGCGCGCTTCGGTATCCGGCCGAGCGACTATGGCATCCAGACGCGCACCCAGGCGCATCGCTCAGGTTGGGACGTCTGGACGGAGGGGCGGATTAATTATTACCGCTCCGACGCCACCTATGACGGCTCCACGACGTCCGGTCATTTCGGTGTCGTGCGGATCGGTACCGACTACCTGATCTCGCCGCGCTTTCTGGTGGGCTTCCTGGCGCAGTATGACAGCATCAGGGAAGACAACGGCAACGGACCGGACGGCTATCACGTCTCCGGCAAGGGCTTCCTGATCGGCCCCTACGCGGAATACCAGCTGAGCAAGGGGCTCTATTTCGATGCCAAGGTGTTGTGGGGCAAGTCGACGAACGACATCTCGCCGTTCAACACCTACACCGACAGCTTCGGCACGACGCGGGTGCTGGCAGCGGCGCGGCTGACGGGATCGTGGGACTATCAGGTGACGTCGAAGGGCGTGTTGCATTTCTCGCCACGCGCGGAAGTGGCGTACTTCTCTGAATCCTCCGACAGTTATGTCGACAGCAACGACATAAATATCGTCGGCCAGGAAGTGAACCTTGGTCGCATCACGGTCGGGCCGGAGGTATCGTATCGCCATGTGACGCCGGCTGGCACACGGATCGAGCCGCGGATTGCCGCCAAGGCGCTCTGGTCGTTCGGTAATGCCGACCCGAAAGGCCTGGATGCGGCGTTCGTCTCGAACGTGAGCGAACGCAAAGTGAACCGCTTTGGCATCCAGTTCAGTGGCGGCCTGGTGATCGAAGCGCCGGACGGGTTGCGCCTCGACGTGCAGGGCGATTACACCGGCCTCGGCGGCAACGACGAGGTGTCAGCCGGCGGCAAGGTCAACATCACGGTACCGCTGCAATCGCACCGGTAACCAACTGACCCTAATGCGGGTCGCATAATATGCGCCCCGCATTAGCTCTTTCTTGGCTCACGGCTATTCCCTCGCTTCGCTCAGGGCCTCCGCCAGGGCGGCGCTTGCGCCGGGCCGCGGTTGCGGCCTTGATAGTGAATCCGATTGGATGCGACCGGCGTTAAACTCCGCCGAAACTGAGCCGTGCGATGGGAATCGCACGGCTCTTTTTTTCGTGGCCGTGCGAAGAGCATCTCGCGTTTGGTGAGCACGCCAGACATCCGATCCGAACACAGACGTTGCCAATGGGGGCGATGCTTCGTATCTCAGATCTTTGCAATAACTCTGAGGGAGCCGGCGATGCGCAGGACCGGGGCGATAAAATTCATTCTTACTGCCGTGCTGGCCGCGGGCTGGATGCTGCCGGCTGAAGCGCGCGAATTCAAGAAACTCAAAGGCGACTACATCTTCACAACCAATGCGGCTGCGAAGTCGAAGGAGTTTGGCCTGATCATCAGCGGTCAGGCGGCAAAGGAGCTTTATGCCGCGATGCCGTTCAAGGCGAAGCCGGACATATGCACCGGCGGCACGCGCAAGGACGCCCCGAACGGGATGTTCTGCACCAAGGAGGGCAAGGAATTCACATGCTCGATGGGGATCGTCGTCAAAACCCGTAAGGTAACCGCGGGTCCGCTGACCTGTTGATCGTGTGAAAAGGACGGAGAACTGCATGGCTCAGGATGCACAAGGCCACAGCCTGACGGGTGCCAACGCCGACACGGCAAGCCACGTCGATCTGGCCGTGCGTGCGTTCACGCTTAATTACGGCGATGCCAACGCCCATCTGACGGCGGCGCTTGAGGTGTCGCCCGAGTGTGCGATGGCCGGGCTGCTGCGGTGCTGGTTGCTGGCGCTGTCGAACGATCCGGCGCAGATCGCAAAGATCGGCGGACTGCTGGCTGAGCTGCCTGAGGCGGCCATGAATGAGCGCGAGAGATCACATCTCGCAGCGTTGCGGCTTGCCGCCAGCGGACGCTGGGCGAGCGCCGTGGCAGCACTTGATCGTCATTTAATGACCTATCCGCATGACCTGACCGCACATCAATGCGCGTTGCGGCTCGATGGCTATCTTGGCCGGTTTCATCGCACCGCCGGGCGCTCGGCGCGGGCGCTGCCGTTCTGGTCGAAAGATCAACCGGGCCACAGCATCCTCAAGTCTTTCTATGGGTTCGGCCTGGAAGAACTTGGCGAATACGGCCGCGCCGAGGAGATCGGGCGGGCAGCGGCAGACGTGGAGCCTTATGGCTACTGGTCGCACCATGCGGTGTCGCATGTGCTCGAAATGACGGGGCGGCCGGACGAAGGCGTTGCCTGGATGGAACAGCGGCTGCCGTTCTGGTCCGACGCGCAGTGCAACAACCGCGTCCATATCTGGTGGCACAAGGCGCTGTTTCATATCGAGCTCGGCCGGTCCGACGAAGCGCTCAGGCTTTATGACGATGAGATCCTGACGGCGATGCGACCGGTCGGCACGCAGCTGTGCAACGCAACGGCGCTGCTCTGGCGCCTCGAGATGCTCGGCTGCGAGGCAGGCGGTCGCTGGCAGCATCAGCACACGCTGTGGCAGAAGCAGGCCAACGGCAAGACGAGCCCGTTCAACGAAATCCATGCCGCGATTGCAGCACTGCGCGCGGGCGAGCGCCCGGCATTCGAGGCGCTGCAGGCAACCATGCGCCAATCAGCCGAGACCGGCAGTGAACTGGCTGCGACGTACGGCGGTGTCGCGGTGCCGATCGTCGAAGCGATGGCCAAATTCGTAGACGGCAAGTATGGCGACGCGGTCGATCATCTGCTGGCGGTGCGCGCCGACTTGTGGCGGATGGGCGGCAGCATTGCGCAGCGCGACGTCATCGAGTGGACCCTGGCAGAGGCCGCAGTGCGCGCCAGTATGCCCGGCGTCGCCCGCTCATTGGCCAACGAGCGCCTCGCCGCACGACCGCAGAGCGTCGTCAACCGGGACATCCTGAAACACGCCGAGGCGTTGGGGGCGTAACAGTGGACCTACGTATCGGGCTTGGTCGGCAGCAGCATCAGCGGGGTTGTTTCGCGGATCATCGCCATGACATCGAGATCGGGTGCGACCTTGCTGTAGTCCTCGTCGATCAGAAGCGATGACGCACCGTGCACGAATGTCCATAACCTGATCGCGATCGCACGCGGATCACCTGGGACCTCGTTGGCCTTGCAGTAGCACGCGACCTGCTCGATGACACCGCCAAAGCAGCGGCGCCCCTCCTCCATGACATCATCGGCATGCGTGACATCTGGCCGCTGGCCGAACATCAGGCGGAATAGATTCTGCTCGTCGATGGCGAACTGCACATAGGCTTCGCCCATCGCAATGATGCCCTCAAGCGTGCCAACGCCGCGGGCCGCAACGGCGGTCATCGAGCGCTCGCCAAGTTCATCAAACGCGCGCGCAACGACGCTCTCGAGAATCTCGTCACGATCACGAAAATGCTTATAGGGCGCGGCTGTTGAGACCCCCGCAAGACGGCAGGCGTCGGAGAGCAGGAACTTCTCGGCGCCCTGCTTGGCGACCAGCTCATAGGACGCCGCCACCAGCGCCTCTCTGAGGTCACCATGGTGATACTTCGCCTTGGCCTTACTGCCTTTGTCGCTGTCAGCCCGGGCAGCCATGTCATCTCCTCGATTCCACAAAACACAAGTTAGTGAGACTAACATGTCTTGGCAAGTTAGCTGATCTAACATATGTTAGTCAGCGTAACTTCAAGATTACGTCGGCATGTTCCTGGTGGAGAGACCTATGATGAACGCCTCGAAATCCCCGTTGGATCAGCAAGATCAAGTGAAACCGCCCACACCTACAGGGGGCAAGGCAACCCGGCTGGTCAGCACTCTAGTTGTATCTGGTATCTTTGTCGCAGCCGGTGCCGGCGGCATCACCGTGTTGCAGCAGCGCGCGGCGGCCGAATTGTCAGCCCGGCCGACCCTGCCAGTGGCGGTTGCAACGATGACGGCTGCGATGGTGCCGGGATACCAGCGCGTCAGCCGCTACGTCGGCCGCCTCGAACCGGCCCGCCAGACGGCCATTGCATTTGAGCGCAGCGGTTTGGTGATGCAGGTCATGGTCGATGAGGGCGACACCGTTCGCGCCGGCGACGTCATCGCACGTATGGATACCGTCCAACTGGCCAATACGCGCAAGCAGCTGGAAGCCCAGCGCCGCGCGCTCGAAGCGCAAGTGCAACTGGCCAAGGCAACCCTCGGTCGGCAGTCGCGGTTGCGCACGAAAGGCTGGAGCCCGGACCAACGGTTCGACGAGGCACAAAGCAGCGTCGCCGCCCTGAGCGCCAATATTGATCGCGTGTCAGCCCAGATCGCCGGCATCGACATCGATCTGGGCAAGTCGGAATTGAAGGCGCCGTTTTCAGGAACCATCGCCAGTCGTGCAATCGATGAAGGCGCGGTCGTGATGAGCGGTGCGCCCGTGCTGAACCTGCTCGAATCGAGCCGGCAGCAAGCGCGCATCGGCCTGCCGCCAGCGCTCGCCAGGACGCTGACTGCCGGGCAAACCTACACGCTCGGGCTTGGCGCGGACCGGCTCGAGGCGCGTCTGGTCGCCAAGCGGCCCGATCTCGAGAACGGGACACGCACGGTCACGACGTTGTTTGAGCTGACGGAAGACCAACAGGCCATGCCGTTCGGTGATCTTGTGACGCTTGAGCTCAAGACGACGATCTCGGAACGAGGTGCCTGGCTGCCACTATCAGCGCTCAAGGAAGGGCATCGCGGCTTGTGGTCGATCCTGGTCGTCGACACGGACCAAGATACGCTCGTGGTGCGGCCAGAGGCGGTTGAACTTCTTTACGCCAACGCTGATCAGGCCTTCGTTCGCGGCACATTCAAGGATGGCGCGCACGTCATACGCAACGGCACCGGCCGCATTGTCGCCGGGCAGCGCGTCGCCCTTGCGAAGGAGTAAGACCCATGTCGACCCTGTTCTATCGCGATGCCCGCCTGTTCGCCCTGGCCATCCTGATGATGGTCGCAGCCGGCGCCTCCGCCCTGATGACAATCGGCCGGCAGGAAGACCCGACGATCACCAATCTGTTCGCAACGATCGTGACGCCCTTTCCCGGTGCCGATCCCGGTCGTGTGGAAGCGCTGGTCACGGAGAAAATCGAAGAGCGCCTGCGCGAAATTCCCGAAATCACGGAAACAAGCTCGGTATCGCGGCTTGGCATTTCAGTCGTACGCGTCGAACTTTCGCAACGCATAACGGACACCCAGATCGAGCAGGCGTGGTCAAAGATCCGCGACGCCCTGAGCGACGCCGCACGAAATTTTCCAGCCGGCGTGCCGCGCCCTGAATTCGACAATGACCGGACCGGTGCCTTCACCTCGATCATGGCGATTTTGCCAAGCGATGGTGCGGGCAACAATCCGGCCGTCCTCCGACGCTATGCACGCCAGTTGCAGGACCGCCTGCGCGCCGTACCAGGGACCCGCCTGGTCGACCTGTATGGTGCCCGCACGGAAGAGATTACCGTTTCGCTGGATGCCCGGCTGATTGCCTCGCTTGGGCTGTCGCCGAGCGATATCTCGCGGGCGATCGAGCAGGCCGACAGCAAGGTGCGTGCCGGTCAGGTGCGCGGGCGTGGCCTCGACCTGCTGATCGAGGTCGCCGGCGAGATCAAGGCGCTTGATCGCTTGCGGGCGATCCCCGTGCAGCAAGGCGCCAACGGCCGACTGGTGCGCCTCGCGGATGTCGCCAAGGTCACACGCGGATTGCGCGAGCCAGCCGACAGCTTCGCGATCGTCGATGGTCGGCAAGGCGTGCTGGTCGCTGCGAAAATGGAAGACGACCTGCAGGTCGACACCTGGGCCAAACGCATCGCCAAAGTCGAGAAGGAATTCGCGGCGGCGCTGCCTGGCGGCCTCGAACTGCGCCGGCTGTTTGATCAGGCGGCCTATACGTCCGAACGCCTCAGTGACGTGATGATGAACATGGCCGCCGGCATGGCGATCGTGATCTCCGTGTTGTTCTTCACGCTTGGTTGGCGCGCGGCGCTGGTCGTCGCCCTGGTTATTCCATTGTCGGCGATCGTGTCGGTTGCCGGGTTGCGGGCGATGGGCATTCCGATTCACCAGATGTCGGTAACGGGGCTGATTGTGGCGCTTGGCCTGTTGGTCGACGCTGCGATCGTCGTCACCGACGAAATTCGCAAGAAGCTTGCAGCGGGTGAAAGCCGGTTGGCGGCCGTTGATCAGTCGGTACGCCGGTTGGCGGCGCCACTGCTGGCGTCGACGGTGACGACGGTGCTGGCGTTCATGCCGATGGTGCTGCTGCCGGGACCGGCTGGCGACTTTGTCGGTTCGATTGCGCTGGCGGTCATTACCATGTTGATCGTATCGTTCGCGCTGGCTTTGACGATTACACCGGCGTTGGCGGGCTGGCTGCTGCCGGCGGCTGCGCAGGCGTCGTCGGCCACGGCACCCGAGGCGCCGCCGCGTGGCCTATTCGCGGGCAGCCTGCGCCTTGCCGTACGCTTCCCCCTCACCGCGATGCTTGGTGCCGCGATTTTGCCGATCATCGGGTTTGGTGCGTTTACGACGCTGAAACCGCAGTTCTTTCCCGGTGTTGATCGCAACCAGTTCTATATCCAGGTGAAGCTTGCCGACGGTACCGCGATTTCGGAAACGCAGGCGGTCGCGCGCAAAGTCGATGCGATCACCCGTCGCGAGGATGCCGTGACGTCGATCAGCTGGGTTGTCGGCGAGAGCGCGCCAGCGTTCTACTACAACATGATCGCCGATCAGGATGGCGTTTCAAGTTATGCCGAAGCGCTGGTGACGACGACGTCGGCGCGGGCAACTGAGGATGTGCTGGATCGCCTGCAACGCCAACTCAACGCCAGCGTCCCCGAAGCGCGCGCCATCGTTCGTGGCCTGGTGCAGGGACCGCCGGTCAACGCGCCGGTTGAAATTCGCGTCGTTGGCCCGAACCTCGACACGCTGCGACAGCTTGGTGACCAGATCCGTCTATTGATGCTGGATGTGCCAGGCATCACTGTGGCGCGCACGCAGGTCGGGCCCGGAGCACCGAAAATCTCGGTGGATCTCAGCGAGGAAAAAGTCCGGCTTGCGGGTCTCGATCTTGGCAACGTGGCGCGGCAGCTCGAAGCGCAATTGGAAGGCGTTACCGGTGGTTCGATTGTCGAGGCAAGCGAAGAACTGCCGATCCGCGTGCGCGTCGGCAACGCGGCGCGCCGGTCAGTCTCGTCGGTTGAGAACATCGATCTGGTTGGCCCGAACGCACGCACGGTTGCGGCTGAGGGCGGTTATCCCGGCATTCCGCTGACGGCGCTTGGTGCCGTTCAAATCGTACCATCGAAAGCAGCCATTCATCGGCGCAACGGCGAGCGGGTCAATACCATCCAGGCGTTCGTGGAGCGTGACCTGCTGCCGGAAGTGGCGCTGCGCGACGTGCGCAAGCGTATTACCGAAAGCGGCCTTACATTGCCGGCGGGTTATCGCTTCGAGGTCGGCGGCGACAGTGATGCGCGCGATGAGACGATGCGTAACCTGCTCGGCTCGCTTGGCATCATCGTGACGTTGACGATCGCGAGTATCGTGATGACGTTCGGCTCCTATCGCCTGTCGGCGGTGACCGCGGTGGTTGCCGTGCTGTCGATTGGGCTGAGTTTGCTGGCGCTGGCGATCTTTCGCTATCCGTTCGGGATCCAGGGCGTGATCGGCGTGATCGGGTCGATCGGCGTGTCGATCAATGCCGCGATCATCATCATGACCGCGTTGCAGGCCAACGCCGGCGCGGTGCGCGGCGATGTCGACAACATCGTGCGCACGGTGATGGCGCAGAGCCGGCATATCGTGTCGACGACGGTGACGACATTTGGCGGGTTCCTGCCGTTGATCCTGGCCGGTGGCGGCTTTTGGCCACCGTTTGCGATGGCGATTGGCGGTGGCGTGCTGCTCTCGACGGTCGTGTCGTTCTACTTCGTGCCGCCGGCGTTCGCGCTGTTGGCCCGAAGCGGACGATTGCCAAGTGGCGCGCGGAGTGAACCGGAAGCGGTTGCGCAGGCGGCATGATGATATTGCGTTGCAGCCGGGGCATAGCGAAGATTGTCCGATAGGCCGTGCCGCAATACGTGTTGGGTTCCGCGGTCGGCGTATTGCCCTGACGATCCCGTAGTGGACCGCTAACCCAACCTTGTTTCTTGCAAATCATGCTTAGTGTGATGAGCCGGACGAAAGGTCACGCGTACGTTAGGTTAGCACGGTCCGTCGGCAGCGGTGTCCGTGCTCTCGATCCGCACGCAACGCTACGGCAGATGAGCCGCTACTTCGCCATATAGCAGACATCGCGGACGGCGTCGGCGATACGGGTGGCGTCGGGAAGGTAGTGGCGTTCGAGACGCTCTTCGTAGGGCACCGGCATCTCGGGCGCGCCGATGCGACGGACCGGAGCGTCGAGCCAGTCAAACGCCTCTTCCATCAACGTGGCTGCGATCTCGCCGCCCATACCACCAAAGCGCGGCGCTTCGTGGACGACGACGGCACGGCCGGTCTTCTTGATGCTGTCGATCATCGTCGCGGTGTCGAGCGGCTTGATCGTGCGCGGATCGATGACCTCGACCGACACCCCTTCGTCCGCGAGCTTGCGGGCGGCCTGCATGGCGCGCTCGACCATCGCCATGGTCGCGATGACGGTACAGTCGGCACCCTCACGGACGATGCGGGCCTTGCCCGGTTCAATCATGTAGGCGGCTTCGGGCACGGCTTCCTCGCCGCCGAGATAGAGCAACTTGTGCTCCAGGAAGATGACGGGATTGTCGGAACGCATCGCAGCCATCATCAATCCCTTGGCATCGTACGCCGACGATGGCGCGTAGACTTCGAGGCCGGGCACGTTCATGAACAACGCTTCAAGCGACTGGCAGTGCTGTGCGGCGAGACGCAGACCACCGCCTTGCGGGCCGCGGAACACGATCGGCACCTTCGGCTTGCCGCCCATCATGAACCGCGCCTTGGCGGCCTGATTGATGATCGCGTCCATCATGAACGTGACGAAGTCGAAGAGCTGGATCTCGATAATCGGGCGCAGGCCTGACATGGCGGCGCCGACACCACAGTTCGCGATAACGTTTTCCGCGATCGGCGTGTCGCGAACGCGGGCCTCGCCGAAGGCGTCGTACAGGCCGCGCGTGAGACCGAAAATGCCGCCGGTCCTGCCGACATCCTCGCCGAGAACAATGACGCTCGGATCGCGCACCATTTCCTGATGCATGGCCTCAGTGATCGCGGCTGCATAGGTCAGGTTGCGGTCGCCGGGCGGCGGTTCGTCGAAACTGACGTCGCGCAATGGAGATGTTACGAATGTCTCGGCAACGGTCATCTCCGGTGCGGGCAGGTCGTCTGCCCAAGTGATCGCGGTTTCGATCTCGGTTTCGGCGGCGCGCTCGAGTGCCTCGAAGTCATCGCCCGTGATGACGCCCCGCAATTGCGCGGTCTCGTTCAAACGCACGATCGGGTCGAGGGCACGCCATTCGGCCTCTTCTTCGCTGGTGCGATAGGCCGGCAGGTTGGCGCGCATCGAGTGGTCGCCCCAGCGATAAGTAATCGCCTCAATGAGTGTCGGCCCTTCACCGCTGCGCGCGCGCAAGGCGGCGCGGCGCACAGTTTCGAGAACAGCGATTGCGTCGTTTCCATCGATGCGCTGCCCATCGATGCCGTAGGCGGCGGCGCGACGGGCAACACCGCCACCGGCGATGACGTCGCTGGTGGCGGTGGTCAGGCCGTACTGGTTGTTCTCGCAAAAGAAGATCAGCGGCAACTTCCAGATCGCGGCAAGGTTCATCGCCTCGTGGAAGATGCCCTCGCTGGAGGCGCCATCGCCGAAGAACGCGATCCCGATGTTGCCGTTGCCCTTGAGTTGCTCGGCGAGTGCCGCACCGGTGCCAAGGCCCATACCGGCTCCGACGATGCCGTTGGCGCCGAGAATCTGGCGGTCGAAGTCGGCAATGTGCATCGAGCCACCGAGGCCATAGCAGTAGCCTTCGGCCTTGCCGAGCAGTTCGGCCATCATGCGCTGGATGTCGGCGCCCTTCGCGATCGTGTGACCGTGGCCACGATGGTGCGTCAGGATAAAGTCGCCGCCATCGAGCGCGCGGCAGGCGCCGGCAGCGATCGCCTCCTGGCCGACGGATGAGTGCGCCGTACCCTTGATGCGACCTTCCTGGAAAAGCTCGATCGTGCGCGTCTCGAAACGGCGGATACGCACCATCATGCGCAGCATGTCGCGTAGATCGTCCGGCCCGATGGCGTTGGAAATCGGCACGATCTCAACCGATTGCAGAATGTCGATGGAGGCCATCGCTGGCGGTTCCTTTAATGGTGCTTCTAGCTGGCGATGCGTGGTTGGCCCATCTCGAGCATATCGCGGGTCTCGTCGACGGTTGCCGGTTCGCGCCCCAGCGCACGGGCCTGCTCGACAACGCGGGCGATGATGTCGGCATTGGTTGGCGCGCGACCGTTCTTGGCATACTCGGCGTAAGGGTAGTCGCCGAGGCCGATCGAGATGTGACCGCCGTCCTTGATGATTTTTTCGGTCAGCAGCAAGAGGTCACCCTTGTAGTTCGACACAGTCCAGGTAACGCGGTGGTTTTTCGGCATGAACATCGTCTGCGCGTCGAGGCCTACGGGCGTGCCGGGATGGCCGGCGAGCATGATGCCATCGGTCAAGACAATCAGGATGTGCGCCGGCTCGGGGATCACCCCCATTTTCAGGAATGCCTCGATCTGGCGTGTGAAACTGACGTTCCAAGAAACGAGGTAGTGCTTGAGATTGTGGTGTTTGATGCGATCGGCGAAGTGCATCAGGGTGCCGGTTGAATTTTTGTAAATCAGGTCAGTGGTATCGAATTTCGTTTCGGCCGGGTTCCACCAGTCGACGTTGACGCTGCCGACATCCATCGGCGCGAAGTCGGGTGCGGTCCTGGCGTCCTTCATCATCTCTTCGACGGCGGAGAAACGGCCCATGGCATCGGCGTCATTGGCGACATAGCCGAGCGTCGGGTGAATAAGGATCGGGCATTGCGCGCGGATGCCGGCATTGGTCTCGAGATAGAAGCTCGCGGCGTGCTCCGGCGCACCGTCGCCGGTGCGGCCGTGGTAGTGCAGGATCGAAGCACCGGCGTCGTAACAGGCCTTGGCGTCGCGAATGATCTCGTCGGGCAGGTACGGCACGTTCGGGTTTTCGTCACGCGGCGCCAATTCGTTGATCCGCGCCTCGATAATGATCTTGCCCATCGCGCCTTCCTCTCGGTTTCAATCTCACCAACCAATCATAGTTATCTCAGTGATGGCAATGATAGACCTGTTAAACCAACCGGTGTTGCCGTTCATCATCGCCCGAGCCCGTGAATCCAATCAGCACGATTATGATGGTTGCCGGCAAGGCCTGAGATGTCCCCACCATTGCGCTAGAATTCTCCAACGGTGGTCTCAAGGATCAGCACCAACCGACGTCACGACAGGAAGGCCTCGATGAGCGAGCACGAAATCGGCCAGCTGGACGACTTCGAAGATGGCGGAAAACGGCTGCTGTCGGTCAACAACGTCGATATCGGCGTGTTTCGAATGGACGGAAAGCTGTTTGCCTGGCGCAATGTCTGCCCGCACCAGGGCGGCCCGGTCTGCCAGGGCCGCTTGTTCAAGCGCGTCATCGACAATCTCGGGCCCGACAAGCAGCATCACGGCCGCACCTATGACGAAGACCAGTTGCATATCGTTTGCCCCTGGCATGGTGCGGAGTTTAACATCCGGACAGGCGTGCACGCCGGCATACCCGACCTGACGCTGACACCGGTTGAAATCAATGTGCGTGATGAAAAGGTCTACGTGCGTGTCGACTGACAAACCAACCGATCCAGTTCCGTTCGACGGCGTCAACGATCGCTATCAGGAAGCCGAGGCCGCCGCCGAAAGGATCTGGCAACTCGTCCAGGAGGCGATTGACGCCGACGAGGCCAATCGCCTGTCCGACGAAACGGCACGCCTACTGATGACGGCGGCGGTCAAGCTTTATGCCCGCAAGACGGATGGCGAGGGGCGCACCTTCCGGCCACTGAAAGGCGACTATGATGAAGTCGTCACGCCGACCGAAGCCCTGACGGCAACGACGGAAGTTCTGCGCGCTCTACGACTTGGCCCGATGGAGTTTGGACTATGGTCGCGGCGGCGCCCCGAAGATTATTATCTTCAGCCGGAAGTGACGACTTCGCCCGAGGCGGATCAACTCGTGCAGAGCAGCCAGGCTGATCCGAAGCCAGATAAGGAGCGTCCGTGATGCAGGATCAACGCAGCAACCGGGGCAGCGATCAGGGCAGCAAGCCACCTCTGCTGGACATCGACACCCATACCGACACGCGTGAGTACCTGCGCCATTCCCGCGCGCACGCGGACGCCGAGGGCTACGCCGACTGGACCATCATCGACATTGATGCGCATCACGTTGAATCAATCTCGTGGAAGGAGATTGTCCGCTTCATCGACGATCCGGTGTTGCGTGACCAGGCAGAGCGCTATCATACCGAGCGCGTCGGCTCGCCACCGTACGGCCTCGTCGGAGACTTCGGGCTGCGCTATCAGGATGTCGGCGGGCGTATTCCGCATCAGTCGGACCAACGCGAAAAGATCGAGCCGCCGGACGGCGTGCACCGCGACGTCGTTCTCACCCGCCGGGCGATGGAAGGCCTCGCCTGCGCCTATATGGTCGTGTTCCCGACGTCGATGCTGTTTCTTGGCATGCATCCCCAACCGCAGATGGAAGTGGCGCTCGGCAACGCCTACAACCGATGGGTTCAGCAGAAACTTCTGAGCGATGACAACGGCATCATCGCGCTGGCCTACCTGCCGTTCAATACCCCCGACGCAGCCTGCAAGGTTGTAGAGGAATACGCGACGAATGATCGGGTCGTCGGCTTCACGGTAACATCGACGCGCTATGCGCCGGTGCATTCCAATGAATACATGCGGCTTTACCGGATGATCGAGGAAAGCGGCAAGCCGATCTGTTTTCATGCCGGTTACCACTGGCAGGACCCGTCGCTGGCGACGATCCCAACGTTTCTTGGGATGCATTCACTCGGCTTCGTGTGGTGCAATATGGTTCATATGACAAACTGGATCCTGCAAGGCATCCCGGAACGGTTCCCGAAATTGAAATCGTTGTGGGTCGAAAGCGGCCTTGCCTGGCTGCCTTTCCTGATGCAGCGGCTCGATGATCAGTTCTTGATGCGCCAATCGGAGGCGCCGGCGCTGAAGATGCCGCCGAGCGAATACATGCGCCGGCATTGCTGGTATTCAAGCCAGCCGATGGAAAAGAGCAACATGAAGGCAACCGAGCTGACCTTCGAGATGATCA
The DNA here is from genome assembly GCA_049116495.1 of Hyphomicrobiaceae bacterium. Lineage (GTDB taxonomy): Bacteria > Pseudomonadota > Alphaproteobacteria > Rhizobiales > Hyphomicrobiaceae > CAJQQK01. The sequence continues at coordinate 22,881 of JAGDYV010000064.1, forward strand.
ATGCCGAGACGCAACTGCTGTGGTCGTCGGACTGGCCGCACTTCGACTTTGACACGCCACGGGTGATTTACGATCTACCGTTCCTGAACGAAAACCAGAAACGCAACATTCTCGGGCGCAATGCGCAGAACCTGTTCAATTTGCCGGACCGCGCAGCGGTCACGACCTAGTCCGTCAAATTTGGCCGTCAACGAGGGACCCACCTGTGAAACCCGTGCCATTCGAGTACGAGCGCCCGACGTCGCTGCAAGCGGCGTGTCAATTGCTAAGCGATGATGATGACGCCGTGATCATTGCCGGCGGCCAGACGCTGATCCCAATGCTGGCCATGCGGCTCGCCCGCCCGTCGCGCTTGATCGACATCTCGCGCATCGATGGCCTGGACACCATCGAAGAAAAGCCGGATGACATAACGATCGGTTGCATGGCACGGCACGGCGCCGTCGAACACAGTCCCGTGGTCGCCAGCCGCCTGCCGCTGCTGGCGGCCGCAATGCCGTGGGTGGGTCACGCGCCGATCCGGGTGCGCGGCACGGTCGGCGGCTCGCTCGCGAACGCTGATCCATCCGCAGAGATTGCGCTGGTGCTCGTGACGCTTGACGGCACGGTAACACTGACCAGTGCGACGGGATCACGTACCGTTCGCGCACGTGAGTTCTTCGCCGGCCCGATGATGACAATCATCGAGCCGGGCGAGTGCCTGAGCGCCGCGCATTTCCCGACTTGGCCGCCCCCCGGCACGGGCGTCGGGTTTCACGAAATCGCAAGTCGCCGCAGCGACTTTGCGATGGTTGCCGCCGCCGCCCAAGTGACACTTGATGAAAGCGGAACCTGCACGGCCTGCGCAATCGGAATCGGTGGCGTCACCGACACGCCGTTGGCACTCACGGAGCCGGCCGGCCTGTTGATCGGCACCACGCTCGATGACGCGGCGGTCGCCAGCGCGGCGCGCGCCGCGACACAGGATTTGCAGGCGATGAGCGATCCCCATGCCAGCGCCGCCTATCGCAGACGGGCTGGTGCCAAACTGATCGCCGACGCCATCATTTCAGCGCGCAGCGATGCCGTGCAAAGCCGCGGAGGTGATCGGCGATGAAATGCGAGCTAAGCGTGAACGGCCGCCTCCACACGATCGATGTCGAACCGCGCACGACGTTGCTCGATGCGCTGCGCGACAACTTGAAACTGACCGGTACGCATGTCGGTTGCGAGCACGGTGTTTGCGGTGCGTGCACAGTGCTGGCTGACGGCGAGCCGGTGCGGGCCTGCCTGATGCTGGCGGCGCAGGCCGATGCGGGGCCGGAGATCACGACGATCGAAGGCCTGTCTCCGGCGCCGGGTGAGCTGAGCGTGATCCAGGATGCGTTCTGCGAGGCGCACGGATTGCAATGCGGATACTGCACGCCGGGCATGATCATCACCGCCGCCGCCTTGCTGGAGCGCAATTCGGACCCGACGCGTGGCGAGATTGTCGATGCCATATCGGCGAACATCTGTCGCTGCACCGGCTATGGCCAGATCGTCGAGGCGATCCAGCTGGCTGCTGAAAAACTGCGCCAGAGCAACACCGCCGCAAGCGGGGGCACGCATGACTGAAACATCCACTTTTCGCTATGTCTCCAGAGATCGGCGCCCGCAGGAAGATCGTCGCTTCGTCACAGGACGCGGGCGCTTCGTTGCCGATGTCGTGCCGGATGACGTGTTGCACGTCGCACTGGTACCGTCGCAGGAGGCGGCTGCGCGCATCGTATCGATTGACAAGACTGCCTCATTGGCCGTGCCGGGCGTCCACGACGTCATTGTCGGCGCGGAGCTGGCCGCAGCCGTCGAGCCGATGATGAACGGTCTTGATACGCCGAACGTCAATCGCTACGCGATGGCGGTGGACCGTATCCGCTACTCCGGTGAATGGGTTGCCGCCGTGGTCGCCGATAGCCGCGCAATTGCAGAAGATGCAGCAGAGCTGGTTGACATCGAAGCCGAACCGCTACCGTTCATTCTGGATGCCGAAGAGGCCTACCAACCAGGCAGTACGCCGGTCCATGAAGCGCACGGCTCGAACGTGCTGCTCGATCGCACGTTCACCTGGGGGCCGGTCGACCAGCACTTTGCCGAGAGTGCGCAAGAACTGTCGTTCCGCGTCACCTGGGGGCGCAGTTCAACCGTGCCGATTGAAACGTTCGGCGTCGTCGCAGCCTGGGATGCCTGGCGCCATACACTCGATGTCTGGGCATCGATCCAGATGCCCAAGTATCCCGATCAGATCGCCCGTGCGTTGCGCATGCCGATGAACATGGTGCGGGTGCATCAGGACATCGATGTCGGCGGCAGCTATGGCGTCAAACGCGGCATCAAGCATACCGTTCTCGCCGGCTATATTGCGCGCAAGCTGAACCGGCCGATCCGGCTGATCGAGGATCGCCTCGAAAACATGCGCTCGGGTGATGCGCATGGTCCGGACCGGATCTTTGATGTGGCCGTGGCCTTCGAGGATGACGGCCGCGTCCGCTCGATGAAGATGCGCGCGCTGGATAACGCCGGCGCCTATGCCGGGCGGGCACCGTTCCAGCTTGGCAAGCCGATCGGCGCGATCGTTGGTCCCTATACGATCGAGAGCGTCGAGTATCAGGCGATATCGGTGACAACCAACAAGGCCGCGCAGGAAGCGGTGCGCGGCTTCGGTCAGGCACCGACGAACTATGCCATCGAGACGGCGATGGATCGCGTCGCAGCCGTCGTTGGATTGGACCGTGTGGAAGTCCGCCGCCGCAACTATATTGGCGCCGACCAGTTCCCGTTTCTCATCCCAAGCGGTACGACCTATGACAGCGGCGACTATCACGCGGTGACCGACAAGGTCATGGAGCACGTCGGCTGGGACGATCTGGTTGCGCAGCGCGATGCACTGCGCGCGCGCGGCCAACTCGCCGGCATCGGCATTGCCGCCTGCCTCGAACCGTCGGGCGGCAATTCATCATTCGAACCGCTGCTCAATCCCGCCAACACGACCACGACGTTCATGGATTCGTGCCGCATCATGGTCGACGGGCTCGGCGCCATCACGGCCACTATCCATACAACCTCCTCCGGTCAGGGACACCAGACGCTGACAGCAACCGTGATCGGTGAAGTCCTCGAAATCGATCCGGACCTGATCCGCGTGGTGCATGCCGATTCTCAAACCAGCCTGCCGAGCAACTCGCCCGTTGGCAGCCGCATGGCAATCATGCTCGGCGGCGCCGCGTTCAATGCAGCAGGTAAACTCAAGGATAAGTTCAAGCGGATTGCCGCCGAACAATTCAGCGTTCCAATCGACCAGGTGAGCTATGCCGATGGCACGCTCAGGACCATGGACGGCACGCAATCGCTTGGTTGGATGGACATCGTCACGATCGCCTATCGACACTTTCACCAGATGCCGGATGGTGAGGCGCCGGGACTGGAAGTGACGGACGTCTATCAAGTGCCAACCGGCGGCGAACTGCCAACCGCAGATGGCCGGGTCCAGATGTACCCGTGCCACTCCTTTGAATATCACTGCGTGCTGCTGTCGCTCGACCCGGTGCTGGCCAAGCCCGAAATCCATCGTTACGTCATCGGCCATGACTGCGGCACGGTCATAAACCCGCATATCGTCAAGGGCATGACACTGGGTGGCATCGCGCATGGCATCGGCGCGGCGCTGTTCGAGGAATTCTCATACGACGAACAAGGGCAGATGACGGCGCAAACGCTTGCCGACTATCTGCTGCCGTCATCGCACGAGATCCCGAAAGTTGACATCGTCGAGCACTGCACGCCGTCACCGTTCACCGTTCTTGGCCAAAAGGGCTCCGGTGAATCCGGTTATCTCGGCGCGCCGGCTGCCATATCGGGCGCCATCAACGATGCCCTGTCGCCGCTTGGCATCACCGTCGAGAAGCTGCCGATCCGTGTCGCAGCGCTCTCCGACCGGATCGCGGCGGCGGTGGATGGCGATGGCAATGCATAGATTTCCAAAACACTGAACGGCGGACCAACTCATGATTATCGACAGCCATGCCCATCTCGCGCCGAAAAGCCTGATCGAGGCGATCCGCTCCCAACAAAGCGCCTTCCCGTCCGTGGAGGTGACCGAGACCGGTGGCAGCCTCGCGTTTTCGTTTTGCGGCGGCAAGCAGACCCGGCCGATTTCACCCGGCCTGCGTGACATTCCCGCGCGGCTTGCATGGATGGATGAGCAAGGCATCGACCGCCAGGTCGTTGGCGGTTGGCTCGACATGTTCGGCAACGAG
>JAGDYV010000065.1:0-35079 GCA_049116495.1 Hyphomicrobiaceae bacterium
CGCCTTCAACAACTTCCGCGTCGTGCCACCGGGCACCGGCATCTGTCATCAGGTCAACCTTGAGTATCTCTCGAACGTGGTCTGGACCAATGAAGACGGACCGGAAAAGCTCGCTTACCCGGACACCGTAGTTGGCACCGATAGCCACACCACGATGGTCAACGGTCTGGCGGTACTGGGCTGGGGCGTTGGTGGCATTGAGGCCGAAGCGGCCATGCTCGGCCAACCGCAGTCCATGCTTGTACCGGAAGTCATCGGCTTCAAGCTCAATGGTCGCATGAAGGAAGGCGTCACTGCCACCGACCTGGTGCTGACCGTCGTCCAGATGCTGCGCAAAAAGGGCGTCGTCTCCAAATTTGTCGAATTCTATGGCCCAGGCCTCGACAACATGACACTCGCCGATCGCGCAACGATCTCAAACATGGCGCCAGAGTACGGCGCAACGTGTGGTTTCTTCCCGATCGATAGCGAGACGATCCGCTACATGACCATGTCCGGACGTCCCGATGGTCGCATCGAACTCACTGAAAAATACGCCAAGGAACAAGGCTTGTTCCGTGATTCGAACGCACCCGACCCGGTCTTTACCGATACACTTGAACTCGACATGGGTGACGTGGTGCCGTCAATGGCCGGACCGAAGCGCCCAGAAGGCCGCCTTGCGCTCGAAACCGTAAAGGCCGGTTACGCAACGGCACTGGAAGCCGAGTACAAGCGTGACGGCAGTGAACTTGGCAAACGTTTCCCGGTGGCCAACAAGGACTTCGATCTGGGTCATGGCGACGTCGTGATTGCGTCAATCACATCCTGCACGAACACCTCTAACCCGGGTGTATTGATCGCAGCCGGACTTGTTGCACGCAACGCCAACGCCAAAGGCCTGAAGCCCAAGCCGTGGGTCAAAACCTCACTGGCACCCGGCTCGCAGGTTGTGGCCGCCTATCTCGAAAAGGCCGGCCTGCAACCACACCTTAACGACATTGGCTTCGACATTGTCGGTTTTGGCTGCACCACCTGCATTGGTAACTCCGGCCCGCTCGACGCCGACATCTCGAGTGCAATCCACGACAATGGCCTGATCGCGTCTGCCGTACTCTCGGGCAATCGCAACTTTGAAGGGCGCGTCAGTCCGGACGCGCAGGCCAACTATCTGGCCTCACCACCGCTGGTTGTCGCCTATGCACTGGCCGGCACCGTCAACATCGACCTGACCACCGAACCGCTCGGCGAAGACACTGACGGCAACCCGGTGTTCCTGCGTGACATCTGGCCTTCCAATCAGGAAATCACCGACTTTATCGCCGAGAACGTCACCAACGAAATGTTCAAGTCGAAGTACGCCAACGTATTTGAAGGTGACAAAAACTGGCAGGGCATTCAGACGCCGACCGGCCTGACCTACACCTGGGATTCCGGTTCGACATACGTGCAGAATCCACCATACTTCGAGGGCATGACGGCTGAGCCGAAGCCTGTCGAAGATATTGTCGATGCACGCATCTTGGGGCTTTTTGGAGACAAAATCACAACCGACCACATCTCACCGGCCGGTTCGATCAAGAAGGAAAGCCCCGCCGGCGACTACCTGCTTGAGCGGCAAGTTCGACCGCAGGACTTCAACCAGTACGGCACACGGCGCGGCAACCACGAAGTTATGATGCGCGGCACGTTCGCCAACATCCGCATCAAGAATAACATGGTCAAGGACGACGGCGGCAACGTCATTGAAGGCGGCTATACCGTGCACCAACCGTCTGGCGACCGCATGTATATCTACGATGCGGCCGAACGCTATCACGAAGAAGGCGTGCCTCTGGTCATCATGGCCGGCGGCGAATACGGCAATGGCTCATCACGCGACTGGGCCGCCAAGGGGACCAACCTGCTCGGTGCCCGCGCCGTTATCACCGAGTCGTTTGAGCGCATTCACCGCTCAAACCTGGTCGGCATGGGCGTCATTCCGTTCACCTTTATGGACGGCGATACGTGGGCCAGCCTTGGCATCACGGGCGCCGAAACGGTTACTATTCGCGGCCTCAAGGATATCCAGCCACGCATGGAGACGACGGCTGAGATCACTATGTCCGATGGCAGCAAGAAGGAAATCGCCCTGCTCTGCCGGATCGATACCCTCGACGAGCTCGAGTATGTCCGCAATGGCGGCATTCTCCACTACGTGTTGCGCAATCTCGCGCAAGCAGCATAAACGATTGGACACAGCGATAGATCGCATGGACCGGGCCGTGACCACGGCCCGGTTCTTTTTTGCTCTGGCCGGCGCAGCGGCAAACCAGGCATGTCTCCATAACCCATTCGTTACTGGCTATTGATCGGGTGAACAGGGATATACTGGGTACCCAACAACCCTCTTGGAGGCCATCCAGGCTATGACAGGCGCAAAGCGGACAGTCCGGCAGCTTTTGGCAGCAACCTTATTGTGTACGGTGACCGCAACCTCGTCCTTGGCTGGCTCGAAGAACGTCGTCGAACTCTACACCAGCCAGGGCTGCTCATCTTGCCCGCGCGCCGATGCGCTCTTGAAAAAGTACATCGATCGGCCAGACGTTGTCGCGCTTTCGTTCAATGTCGATTATTGGGATTATCTCGGTTGGAAAGACACACTGGGTAAACCCGCCTACTCCAAGCGCCAGCGAGACTACGCCCGCGCCCGCGGGGACGGCAAGGTCTACACACCGCAGATTGTTGCCAACGGTCTCGATCATGCTGTCGGCAGCATCCGGCCACAGGTCGACCGTGCACTGAGCAAATCAGCTGACCGACTTTCCGGTTACCGTGTCGCCATGCAGCTTGAACACGACAAGTCGAACTTTATCATCCGGATTGGTGCTGGTGCCAAACCACGAAAGCCAGCCACAATATATGTCGCTGCTGTTGACCCGTCCGTCACGGTTAAAATCAAGCGCGGTGAAAATCACGGCCGCAAAATTACCTACCACAATGTCGTCCGCAGCATGATGCCGGTTGGCATGTGGACCGGTGAAGCAACGACGATCCGCTTGCGCCGCCAGGATGTTCTCGCCGCAGGCGGTAAGCGCTGCGCCGTCCTCCTCCAGACAGCAAACGCGGGGCCAATCCTCGCCGCCGATTGGATGCCGGAATAAGGTGGACCCAACTTGCCGCCGGAAACAATCAATCCGGCAACTGAGTTATTTTCGAGCAGTATGACCTAGCAATCGCAAGTCATGGCCGTTTTTTGACCGGCTCTTGCGCACCCCCATCGACTTGCGGACCAGTCGGGGCAAGCAAAAGAAAACCGCGCCGCTTCATCGGGGGACGAGTGAAACGACGCGGCTCTCTGGAGTAAAGTCTAGAAATATGTTGGTCCAGTCCGGGGAGAGAAGACCTCGGGGGACTTGGGGCTGAAATCCGAGACTAACCGGACTGGACCGAGCTGCTTATTCTCTGAATTAATCATTCAACTTAGGCTCATGATTGGAGATAATGTGTCCGTTTCGTGATATTTATTTCACATTGTTGCGTGTGCGATTGATCCAGTGTCGGCAAACGCCCAACGCCTCTTGCATTCTTATCTAATCACAGGAAATATGAACGCTGGATGACTGGCCAGTCGAGCCAACTAGGAATTCATCGACTGCGACCGTCGACAACTAGATTGGCAGTGCCCGTGACCCCAGGGCCAACAGCACTTGCACAATACAAATTTGATGGAGGTGCTGGTGACAGACGGCGTGAGTGATAGCGATCCAATAGTTGTGCGCCCGCCCTCGGTGGGCAATATTACCCGCATCACATCGTCCACCAGTACACAGACCAAAAGACCGGTCTGCTTCGATAGGCATGAACTCAACACGATCCTGAACGTTTACGGCCGGCGCGTCGCCGCTGGTGAGTGGCGCGACTATGCCCTCGATATGGAAAAGGATCGAGCGGTGTTTTCGATCTTTCGGCGCACCAGCGAAATGCCGATCTATCGGATCGAAAAGAACCCGAAACTCGCACGCAAGCAAGGTGCCTATTGCGTCATCTCGGCGACGGGCCAGATTCTGAAACGGGGCACTGAGTTGCGCCGCGTCCTGTCGATATTCGACAAGCACCTGCGCCTTGTGGAGGGTTGATAGGCCATTGTCGTCTAAAGACCGGTGCGGCTTGTCGTATCGTCGGTCCAACAAAAAAGCCCCGCAAAAGCGGGGCTTTTTCGATTTAACTTTTCGTACGAACTATTCGCGATCGCCGAACAACATCAGTAGAAACTGGAACATATTGATGAAGTCCAGATACAGGCTAAGCGCGCCCATGATCGCGGTCTTGGCAGCCAGCTCGGCATTGCCGGCAACTTCATAGTAGCCGTCTTTAATTTGCTGCGTGTCATATGCGGTCAAGCCGGCGAAAACCAGCACACCGATCGCTGAAATCGCAAACTGAAGCGCCGACGATTGCAGGAAGATATTGACGACCATCGCTATGAGGATCCCAATCACACCCATGATCAGAAACGAACCCCAGCCGCTCAGGTCCTTTTTGGTCGTGTAGCCATAAAGGCTGAGGCCAGCGAACGCCGCAGAAGTCACGAAGAACACCTGCACGATCGATTGCCCAGTGTAAATCAGGAAGATGCTGGACAGCGATGCACCCATAACCGCGGCGAACAGCCAGAACGACAACTGCGCTGCCCCAAGGCTCATCTTGTAAACCCGGAAAGACAGGTAAAAGACGAACGCCAGCGGCGCGAGCATGATCACCCAACGAATCGGCGACATGTAGATGGATTGGCCCATCTCCGTCAGTACAACGCCGTTACGCAACTGAAGCCCCTGAGAGGGATCCTGCGTCGTCAGCATCGACATCATCACAAACGCCACGATACCGGTCAGCGCGATGCCACCGGCCATGTAGTTGTAAACCATTAACATGTAGGAGCGCAGGCCCTGATCTACTGCACCCTCAGTGCGGGTCCCTGCAACTCTGGACCGACTGTCGAATTGAGCCATTTCTCTATTGTCCCTTCTCTCTAAAAGGCCAGTACGCCGATACCCGCTTGTAACAGGTTCTAGCACATGAGGGCCGATCGCTTTGCCTGTGGCAAAGCAGACCAGCGCGAAACTTGTTCAGTATCTATGTACCCGGTTTGCCAGTTTCAAGCTATCCCGTTGCGGTCGGCTAACAAATGTTGAAGCAGATTTTCATCTCAAAACTGTGCCATGATCGCCAATGGGACACAGTTTTGCCCAAAGGCCGGTCGTGATCGAGCATCGCACAATCGCCAACGGCAGCTAACTCTTTCGATTTCGTGCTTCGCCGCCACATTCGGAGACACCATGCCACGACTTTTTTCAGGGATTGAACTGCCCGTTGACATCCGTGAAAACTTGGAAAGGTTGCAGCAGCCACTCCCCTCAACGCGCTGGTTACGGACCGAAAACCTGCATATCACCCTGCGGTTTCTTGGTGATGTCGCGCCGCCGGTCGGCCGAGAGTTTGCGGCCAACCTGGCCAGCATTGCTTTCGACCCGTTTCCGATCCGGCTTATCGGCCTAAACACCTTTGGCGGCGATGCGCCCCGCGTCCTGTTTGCAGCGGTTGAACCCTCACCACCACTGCTGGACCTTGCCCGCAGCAACGAATCAGCTGCCCGGCGCGCCGGCATGAAACCGGAAAGCCGGAAATTTACACCGCATGTCACGTTGGCCCGGCTGCAAGCGCCACGAATTGATCCGATCGCCCGCTATCTTGGTCGCGTCGGCGGCTTTTCCAGCGAGCCGTTTCTGATCAGCCGGTTTGTGCTGTTCTCATCAAAACCAAACACTGGCGGCGGGCCTTATGTCGTTGAGCAGGCCTTTCCCTCGACGATGGGCAGCTTCGACGAAGTTGACTGGGAAGACGACGACGGCGCACAAGGCGGAGCCTGGGACCGCTGAGACACTATTCGATGCCTAATTCGATGCCCATCTTCGCTAACGCACTAACAGAAAGGTAACCCCGTGGCCAAAAAACTTAACGGTGACCAGCGCGCCGCAGCGCTTGCAACCCTACCCGAGTGGCAACCGGTCGCGGAACGAGATGCCATTGTCCGGACGTTTCGATTCAACGATTTCAACGCTGCGTTTGGCTTTATGTGCCGCGCAGCTTTGATCGCCGAGAAGATGCATCACCACCCGGAATGGTCTAACGTTTACAACCGTGTCGAGGTCACATTGACGACGCACGATGCTGACGGCCTGACGCAGCTCGATATTGATCTCGCAACGGCAATGGACGCCATGGCAGCGAAGACCTAGACGCGTTCGCGTTCTCGGCCACGGCTAACGCCTTACGTTCATTGCCGCCGCCACGCGCTAATTTGGCAACTGACCGTTGCCGGCGCCAAGTTCACCTTGTTGCAGACGGTTCATGTACAGGGCGCCGAAGTCGATAGGATCAAGAAAGAGCGGCGGAAAACCGCCTTCCCGCGTCAGATCGGCGATGATCCGGCGCAAAAACGGAAACAGCATCGACGGACAATTGACCAGCAAAAAAGGCTCCAACGCTTCGCGCGGCACGCTCTCGATCTGGAACACACCGCCGTACGTACATTCCATCTGGTAAATGGTGCCGACATCATCAGTGGCTTTCGCCTTGAATTCAATTTCGCTTTGGTACAGATGCTCGCGCAGCGACCGAGCATTGACGTTAACCTCAAGCTCCAGATTCGGGTTCTCACCCGGACCATCCTGCGCGCGGTCTATACTGGGGCTTTCAAACGACAGATCGCGTATGTACTGAGAAATGATCCGGGCTTGGAATTCGGCCTCGGCGGCTTCCATTGCGTCTGACACGTTTGTCTCGTTATCGTCTTCTGCCATTGGGTTGAAATTCCTGATTCGATTTCGACACACGCAAGTAGCCGTGCCGGAGATGAAGGGCAAGCAACATAGGACCCGCAAGCGAAGCAATGCCGGCGCAATGGCACCTGCTCACGTCTTTTTGTTCTTCACTTCCTCGTATTCAGCGTCGATCACCTGTCCGTCGCTTGGACCAGGGCGCGATCCCGGCTGACGATCAGGCCCACCCCGCGCTCCAGGCTCATTCGGTGCGCCGCCGCTTTGATACGTGTGAACTGTAAAATTACCGCTCTTCACGATCCGCCCAAAACCCCAGCGCGCGATGGCATGACGCACCGGTGGCACTAACAGCAGCAGGCCAATCGCATCGGTCACAACACCTGGGGTAAGCAGAAATGCTCCCGAAATCGCTAAGAAAAAACCGTCCACGACGGGTTTTATCGGAGGTTCACCAGACGTCATTGATTGCGAGACCCTGCGCAATGTTGCTGCACCCTGCGCCTGCAGGACGTAAGCGCCGACAATTGCAGTTGCCACGACGATCCCAATCGTCCGCCAAAACCCGAGAATATCGCCCAGCTTTATGAGCAAAGCGATCTCGACAAACGGCATGACGATAAAAAGTATAAACAGGATAAACCGCATAAATGTCCGTTTACTGGTCGGGTTGGTGGCCGATATGCTCGTCTTGAGATGGGGTTTCCGGTGAAATTAGCAACTCTGACGCATCGACCGGTTGGCTTGCCGTTTGCAATAGCCTAAGCTGGTGGCGATTTATGTTCGGCACAATGCTGTTGGAACAATCCGCCGTCTCTCAGCGTTCGTATCAATCCATGCAAGCAAACCTGCTCGATCAGGCCATCACCGAAAAGTCGTATCTACTTCGCAGACTGGTACTGGAATGCTAGGCCCAGCATCCATATATCCATCGCACATCCGCCCAGATTAAGAAAGCTGCCCGCAATGTCCGGCAACATAGATATCTTAACACTCATCGCGCTCCTCGTGACCGTCTTCGTGGTCATCAAACTACGCAGCGCGCTTGGTAAACGAACGCCCGATGAGGACCAAGCCCGATACGAGCGTCAGGCCAAGGCCCGCGAAGCGCGCGAGCAAGCCGCCGCGGCCGGCGACAAAGTCGTGACGCTACCGCGCCGCGAACGCGAAGCAGCAGATCACATGCCTCACGATGCTGAACCAGAGCGGACCGCGGAAGAGCGACTGGAACTGCGCAGCGCCACGATCCTTTCGAGTGCGCGTGATGATATTCTGAAGATCGCCGAACACGATCCGGACTTTGACGCAGAGCATTTTGCCGGCGGTGCAAAGCAGGCCTACGAGATGATCGTTACAGCGTTTGCCGAAGGCAATCGGGAGCTGCTGAGCAATCTGCTGAGCCGTGACGTCTTCGAAGGCTTTGCCTCCGCCATGGACGACCGTGATGGACGCGGCGAAAAAGTCGACCAGAGTTTCGTCGGCATTCACAAATGTGACATCACGGACGCGGAGCTTAATGGCAGCGAAGCGAGCGTCACGCTCAAGTTCGTTAGTCAGTTGATCACCGCCACGATGGACAGCGCTGGTACCGTGATCGCAGGTGACTCACAAAAAATTCAAGAAGTGACGGACATTTGGACGTTTGCAAGAGACCTCGACTCTGAAGATCCAAACTGGCGGCTAGTCGCAACACAGGCTTCGCAGTGACCAGCGCCGGTGCATTGACATCACGCTGAGGGCGAGCCGGCGTGATTTGCGAACCACTAGCCTTCTCCGATCTGCCTCTCTGGGCTGCTGATGATCATGCGGCGGCAGTCGGCGCGTTTCGACATTCGATAGATCGATTGCGCAACATTTATCCGAACCTCCCTGATCCAGGAAATACGCCGCCACAACGCTATTTCGAGGCCAATTTTCGACCGCACCGGGTCGCTCTCGAAACCGGATCGAAAAAAAGCGCCGAGCACGGGTTGTTTACCGGCTACTTCGAGCCCGTTCTGCAGGGCGCCCGGCAGCGATCCGCCAGATTCCAGATTCCTCTGCTCCGTCGGCCGGACGATCTCGAAACCGTTTTGGATGACAGCCTGCGTGCGTCCGCGGGAGACAATCTCACGCATGCCCGGCGCACAACTGACGGACTTCAGCCCTATCCGACCCGCCAGGACATCGAGCAAGGCTGTCTCGACGGCCAAGATCTCGAATTGCTTTTCCTTGAAAATCCGGTCGATGCGTTTTTTCTGCATGTCCAAGGATCCGGGCTGATCGAACTCGATGATGGCAGTAGGGTCCGCGTGAGCTACGCGGCCAAGAACGGGCATCCGTATACGTCGATCGGGAAATTGCTCATCGCTGAAGGTGCTATAGCCGCCGAGGACATGTCGCTGACAACGTTAGCCGAGTGGCTGCATGCCGACACAGCTCGCGCGAAACTAATGATGTGGCGCAATCTGTCGTATATTTTCTTTCAAGAACTTGGTGACGCAGAAAACGTTGGCACGGTCGGTGTCGATAGCATTCAATTGACACCCGGTCGTAGCCTCGCAGTTGATGCCAGCTTCCATACGATCGGCTTGCCGGTCTTCGTCGCGATTGACGGGTTGCCCGATACCAGCGAACCCACCCGACGCCTCATGATCGCGCAGGACGTCGGCTCAGCCATTCGCGGGCCGGTCCGTGCCGACATTTTTTACGGCACCGGCGCTGAAGCGGGCGACTTGGCAGGCCGCACGAAACATTTTGGGGAAATGTACGTGCTGCTACCCCTCACCCGCGAGACCCCGTAGCGGCGATGGCCAAGAAGAGAAAATCAGGACTGAAAGCCAACGGCAAGCAAGGCAAAGCGCAGCCGATTGAAGATGATGCAGCGCTCTGGCAGGCGTTCACGCGGAATATCGACGCGGCCGATCTCAAGGGGCGCATTCCCAATACGGATACAAGTCTGCTCGACGACATGCTGCGCCGCGAACGCACCCGGACGACGCCACTGCCGCAAACCAGCCCGAAAAAGCACGGCAAACAGGCGATTCCGGTACGGACAGTTCCACGCTCAAAGCCCAATCCGCCGACGCCACCAACCAGCCAGATCGATGGCCGAAGTGTCCGACGAATTGGCAACGGACGTGAAGAGATTGACGGGCGGATCGACTTGCATGGCATGCGCCAAAGCGAAGCGCACAGCGCCTTGCGCGTGTTTCTATTCCGTGCCGTTGCAAAGGGCCACCGGATGGTGCTTGTGATAACCGGAAAGGGAAAACCACGATCATCATCTGACGTGGCATTCGGGCCGTTTGTGCATGAAGGCGGCCAAGAACGCGGCGTACTGCGACGCAACGTTCCGTTGTGGCTCGCCGAAGCAGATCTACGCGCGATTGTCGTCGGGCATAGCCCGGCGCACATTCGCCACGGAGGTGATGGCGCGCTCTACGTACAACTACGGCGCCGACGGCAAACGTAATCCCGATACCGCTCTACGAGCAGCCGTTCGCCAACGAATTGACGGCCGCTGTCGCACCGATCAGCGAATAAGTGTCAGTCGTCTCCGTGCCGTCCTTCGTCTTGGCTGTAACGGTCATGAAGTTGCCGCGCTTCATCGCGTCGATGAGCTGCAACTCGCTGGTGGCATCACCAATGAAGCCTTTGTCGTTCTTCGCAAATAATTTGAAGCTTCGGCTGCCGACGGTTACGGCAATCGGCGCCTGATCTTCTAAGTCATAACCAAGCAAGACACTGATTTGACTGCGAATGCCGTCCTTGGTCCAGCTTGACACGTAAAAATACGCTCGCTCTCGCTGCACTTCTGCGGGTTTGGTCTCGCGCGGCTGTGAGGTAATGAAGCAGATGTCACCGGGCGATCCGCTGTGAGAATAAAGCGTCCAGGCGCTGAACGTCTTAACAACCTTGGTCTCCTGCGCCAGAACCGGCGAAGAGGTCAAGAAGGCGCAAACTGCCAATGTCGCAAGGGCTGTTCGGAAAATGCTCATGTGCTCCTCGTCGTCGATTAAGTGTCGCTCGAAACTTTGTTGCGCCGGTCAACTGAATTTGCCGCCGCAGGGCATTGCTTGCAGATCGTTTACCCGGAACCGACCTGATTGATCAATTGTCTTCTCGCTGCAGTCCGCAGTCGTGCACGTTTTATCCAACCACTTGATCCGTAACACAGAAACTGAACAAATTAACCATGTATCCAAAAACTACGGGAAAGGTGCGGCCGAATACAGTCGAAACGTAGATATTTCCCCGGGCATGTGCTCCGGACACTACGGTCTATGACCGGTCATCCCGATCTGCCGGCACCGTTCGCTGGAATCTTTCGCCGTGCTGATGCCGCCGGACAGGTTCGGTGGGGCCACCAGCCCGCACCGGTCGCTCGGCGAACCGGCTCATATGTGCGACCCGATCGTACATCACGATCGCACCGGCAATTGCAACGTTTACGCAAAACTTCGTCGGAATTTTAACAACGAAATCACAGCGCTCGATCAGCGGCTCCGATAGTGAGCCGCGTTCCGGCCCCAATACATAGGCCGCACGAGCGGGATGACGGAAAGAGGGTAAGTCGATGGCATCCTCCGTTAGCTCGATGCCGACCAGCTGGCAACGCAATGGCAGGTTGATTTCATCGAGCACAGCCCAGTTATAGTGCGGCAGGTGATCCTGACCCTTCGATGTGTCTGCCCGCGCCTCAAGCGCCTGATAAGTCGCACCGATCGTGAAAGTGAAACTGGCGCCGAAACCATGTGCTGAGCGCATCAAGTTACCGAGATTCAGCGCCTTTGACGTTTTCTCGGCGCCAATCGCGAAATAACCGCGCGGTGTCGGTGGCCAGGTTTCAGGATTCATCTGTTTACTTTTTTGGATAGGGAGACGGCTGACAACCGCCGGTTGACGGTACGCTTAGTCCGAAAATCAACAAGTTTCCAGCCATGCAAAATCTCGTACATCTGGCAAACGCCCCGCTCGGCATGAGATGACCGCTTGACCGGTGGACCATAACGGGCGATGGGGCGATAAACGGCGCACGTCAAAGTCGAGACCCAGCGCCCTCGCAGGAAGGAATGAACCGATGGAATTGAATTCAAACGTCGCCGCCGTCATCACCGGTGCCGCGTCCGGTCTTGGAGCCGGAACAGCAAGAGCACTGGCTGCCAAGGGCGTAAAAGTCGGCATTCTCGATCTCAACGACGAGCTCGGCACCAAAACCGCATCGGAGATCGGCGGCACGTTCGCGCATTGCGACGTCACCGACGAGGCAAGTGTGGATCAAGCCCTCGAGACCGTGCGTGCCGCCAACGGACAAGAGCGCATCCTGGTCAATTGTGCCGGCATTGCCATTGGCAAGCGCGTTGTGCGCCGTGATCGCGAAACCGGCGCCATTTCGCACCATGATCTCGAATCCTACGCACGCGTCATCAACGTCAATCTGGTCGGCACTTTCAGAATGATCGCCAAGTGCTCTGCTGGCATGGTCGCCCTGGATCCCGTCGGCCAGGACAACGAACGTGGCATGATCATCAGCACCGCATCCGTTGCGGCCGAAGACGGCCAGATCGGTCAAGTGGCATACTCAGCCTCAAAGGGCGGCGTGCAGTCCATGACCTTGCCCGTTGCACGCGATCTTGCGAAAGATGGCATCCGGGTCGCTGCCATTCTTCCCGGACTCTTCCACACGCCGATGTTCGATGGGTTGCCGGAAGAGGCTCGCGATGCGCTGGCCGCCAGCGTGCCCTTTCCATCGCGGCTTGGCACGCCGGCCGAATACGCCCAATTGGCAGTCAGTCTTTGTGAGAACCCAATGCTGAACGGCGTCAACATTCGTCTCGACGGTGCAATTCGGCTGGCGCCGCGCTGAAAGATGTGAAACGATGGCGTCAAAGAAGTTTATTTAATTCAATCGATCGTCGCCCAAATTAAGCCGGGCGGCGACAGCGGATGGACGCACACCAACGCGGCGTCCTATTCCGATCAGAAGATTCTTTACCAAGAAAATGGCGCAAGCTGAACACTTGGAAAATGATCGTTATAAGAATAGTTTAGCTGGGCAGACTTCGAGAAAAGTATAGCCGCCGGGACAGCTCAATTTCCGTAGCACGGATCGTTTATCTTATGTTAGTTCGCGTTCGCACATCTGCTGGTCGCTGGTTCAACTCGTGGTTCAGCATGGCACTTGTTTTTGTCCTGGCCGCCGTGTCGGCAGGCGTCGGTCTTGGTCGATCCATTACGCCGCAGTCGAACCCAGATCCTGTCGCAACCATTGAGACCAAAAGTGCTGTTCTGCAAGACAGCGCCTGGCTATCGGAATCGTATTGGCGCCAACGCCGGGTCCGAAAACTCAGATCCAGGCGAAATTCTGGAGGTGACCAGTTCGGCACCAACCCATTCGATACCGGCAAACTGAGGCAGGGCCGATCCTATTCGCCATTCGGTAGCAACTACCGAACCGTCTGCGTGCGGCTGTGTGATGGCTACTATTTCCCGATCAGCGCATCAACGAGCCAAAGCCGTTTTCGCGCTGATGAGCAGGCCTGTCAGTCAAAATGCGCCGGCGGTGCGCGGCTCTACTATTATAGTAACGCCGGGGGCAGTCCGGAAACGATGCGGGATCGGCGTGGCCGAGCCTATGCCGACTTGAAAACGGCATTTCTGTACCGCACAAGCTACGACAAATCATGCAAATGTCGCCCTGATCCGTGGAGTGAGGAAGCCAAGCAGCGCCACGCCATGTACGCGACCAAGGGTTGGAAGAAAAAGGCACGGCGTGTGGCGCGGCTTGAAAAAAGACGCGCTCGGCGCGCAGCCCGCAGCCGCAACAACCAGCCGCAACCATCGAACATTCCGTGGGACAATAGTCCAAACAACCAAAGCAGCGGTTTCGCAAGCGCTCTGCCGCCGGCATCCTTCGTTCAAAATTTGCCACAACCGACCGGCCGCAGGGCTCGAGGGCAAAGATATTCCGAGGTGCGCATGGGCCTTGGCCGTCCGATCACCGTCAAACGCCAGCCTTCGCGTCAACGCAATTACCGCCGCCCGCGCAAGAAGACTTGGCGCTCAAGGGCGTTTGGCAACGAAGAATGATGGACGCTCACGATCGTCATCATTCCTAAATTGGCCTAATTCGGCCATTCGGTTTAGAAAAAATTTGCCATCTTCTGTTTTGATAGCGTCTTCATTGGGTTGGTAGCCGCATGGCCGCCGCCTTGAGTATGCGTTCGTTCAGAAGAGATCGACTGCCGTAACGGCCCGTCGATGTAATTGTATATGCGTAAACAATCGTTGCGATGCCTTCCCGGCTGTGTCGCCGTCGTATCTGTGCTGATCATGGCGGTTTTACCGCAACCCGCCATGGCCAAGGGACTATTCGAATCGATTTTCGGATTTCTACAATCTTCACCTGAGCCGCGCATCCTGGTGCGCCCGAGACCGGCCGAGACGGCTCGGACGAATCCATTTGAAGGCGAATTGAAACGCCGTCCGCTACAGTCCTATGCCAAAGGACGCTATCGCACAGTCTGCGTCCGTCTCTGCGATGGCTATTTCTTCCCGATCAGCAACACGTCGAGCCGTCGAGACTTCTATAGCGACGCCCAACAATGCCGATCAAGCTGTCAGGGCAACACCCGCCTGTTCTACATGTCTCCAAACAATCCCTCGATCAAACTGGCACGCGACCAGCGCGGGCTGGCTTACACCGATCTGAAAACGGCCTTCTTATACCGCAAAAAATACAGCAAGAGCTGCAGCTGCCGGCCCGCGCCGTGGAGCGTTTCGGAACGCATGCGCCACAAGGGCTATCTGCCCGGAGCGGAGCAAAAGATTGCCAGCGCGACTCCGATGCTCGCCGGTCGCCCTCAAATAGTCGATCGCGAAGCCGGTACTTTTGCGCCGGCACCCGTAGCCTTGCCGTTTCCGCCGGCTCCGCGGGCAGCCCGGCGGCACATCTCGGAACGCAGGCGCCCGCAGCGCCCTCATCGACGACCGATAAAAGAATCGGGCTGGGGACTGGCCAGCGGCCTGCCAAAAGCCAAGTATCGTCACAATTGGACGACTGAATAAACCTAGCCGGAAGCGTTGTTTTTCCACAGCGGGCGGTCGCCCAGCGTCTCAACAAATGCTTCGTGCCTTGCAAGATCATCGGCAGTCAGGCGACTTGGCAGCGGTTCTGGCCGCTGCGCAACGGCTTCCATGCGCCGGCTCTCAAGCGAAGCTTGACCTTTTTGCGCCAAACTGAGTTTTGCCTGACGTTCACCGAGCAATTCGACATAAACATCTGCCAGCAGAAGCGAGTCGACGATAGCGCCATGCTTGGTTCTGATCGTGTTGTCGATTCCATAACGCTTGCACAGGGCATCCAGCGTGTTCGGTCCAGCCGGATGTTTTTGTCTCGCCAACGCCAGCGTGTCGACAACCCGATCCATCGTAATGACCGGCTGCTCGATGCGCTGCAGTTCCATGTTGATGAAGCCAATATCAAACGGCGCATTATGAATGACGAGTTGGTCACTACCAATGAAATCGATAAAACCCGTGACGATCTCGGAGAAAGCCGGCTTATCTTCGAGAAAGGCATTCGAAATTCCGTGAATGGCCTCCGCTTCCGGATGCACCTCGCGGCCTTCCGGATTGATGAATGCATGAAATTCAATGCCGCTCGGGATACGATTGATAATCTCGATACAGCCAATTTCGACCAACCGATCACCACCGTTCGCCTTTAGCCCGGTCGTTTCCGTGTCGAGCACGATCTCACGTTGCATCGGCATTCCTCACGTTTCAGACTGTAGAGCGATGCCAAAACCGCTCCGTTACGCCGCGCAGCCTAGTTCGATTCGCGGCCTGTGCCGCAACGACCCGCTACTCAGTCAACGGGAAATGCTCCGCATCGGCAAGTTTCAAGACCATAAGCGCGAATAGGCCGTCCCTTGCCGCAGACGGAGCGCCGCAACAATCTCATCGACCTGGGCATAACTCGTTTCAATCGGGCAATCTGTCTCGACGACAAAATCAGCGCGCCGGCGTTTTTCTGCATCGGGCACTTGTCGCGCCAAGATCGCTTCAAATTTTTCCACTGTCATACCTTCACGCGCCAGCACACGTTCACGTTGAACCACCGATCCAGCTGACACCACGACCGTGATGTCGACACGTGCGTCGCCACCCATCTCAAAAAGCAGCGGGTTTTCCAACACCGCAAGCGGTTCGCCAGCATCATGGTGGCTGCGCATCAGAGCGCGCTGCGCTTGATTGACCAGCGGGTGGACAATCTCCTCAAGCTCCTTGAAACGGCTGCCATCCTGCATCAGGGCGGCACTTAACCTAGTCCGGTCTATGACACCATCCACGACAACACCTGGAAACGCGGCTTCGACTGGCGCAACCGCTGCTCCGGTGTAGAGATCGTGAACGACCTGATCAGCATCAACGACGGGCACACCCAGCGACTGAAACCGTTTGGCAATGGTGGACTTTCCCATTCCAATTGAGCCTGTCAGTCCAATCATCAACATTCGCGATGTTTCCTTGATGAAACTCAGGTATCCAAAACCTGCAACCGTCGCAGTTCCGCCAAAAGCGGCATCAGCGGCAATCCAAGCACGCTGAAATAGTCGCCAGATATCTTCTCGATCAGTTGCACGCCGGGTCCCTCCAGCTGATAGCAACCGACGGATGTGAGCGCTTCATCGCCGGCCGCACTCAAGTATCGACCAACAAACGCAGGTGAATAATCGCGCATCGTCACATCGACCGTGTCGACATGCACCCAAGAGATCTCATCGTCGTGCGCGATAACAACGGCACTGTGCAACTGGTGACTGCTTCCCTTCAAATCGAGCAACTGCGCCCGCGCCTCGGCCATATCGGTCGGTTTGGCAAGGATTTCGCCGCCAAACGCCAGTACCTGGTCGGCGCCAATCACCACACGGGCATCGACACGGCGCGCAACATCTTCCGTCTTGGCGCGTGCCAGCACCTCGGCGACATCGACCGGGTCAACATCAACTAGTGCCGAACGGACCGATGGTTCATCGACATTCGAGGCAAGAACGTCAAACGTCAGCCCGGCTGCCTGCAACAGTCGTTGTCGCGACGCGCTCGCGGACGCCAACACAATTTTTGTGTCATTAGCCATCAACATTGTTTGCCGCCTCGCTGCTTCGTGCCTCCCGGTCGTGATACAATTTAATGACCGTCGCAGCCGTTTCCTCGATCGACCGTCGCGTCACATCGATTACAGGCCATCCATTCTTGCTGCACAGCCGCCGCGAATGCGTAACTTCCTGGGCGATCTGCTCTCGGTCGACGTAGTTATCGAGATTGCCGGTTGTCAGGAAGCGAACCCGATTGCGCCTGATTTCGGCGATCCGGTCCGGTGAGGCAACAAGACCAACGACGAACGCCGAATGCATATCCGTCAAAGATGGTGGTAGCGGCACACCTGGAACAATCGGCAAGTTGGTCGTCTTGAAGCCGCGTTGGGCGAGGTAAATGCTGGTCGGCGTCTTCGAGGTCCGCGAAATGCCAAGGATAATGATATCGGCGTGGCTGAGATCGTCCGGCAGACGGCCGTCATCATGCGTCATTGTGAAATTGAGTGCGTCGATGCGCTTGAAGTAGTCGGCATCGAGAATGTGCTGTCCCGCAACGATCGGCGTTTGCGGCGCGCCAAGATAGCTTTCGAACACTTTCATGATCGGCTCCAGCACGTGCAGTGCCGGCACTTGTAGTTCGCGACATTTGCGCTCGAGCTCGACAACCAGATCAGCGTTGACCACCGTGTAAAGGACGATGCCTGGCGCGGATTCGACTTCCTGCAGGACACGGTCGAGTTGGCGCTGGGTACGAACGAGCGGATAGACGTGCTCAATCGCCTTGATCTGCGGATATTGAACTGACGCCGCCTTTGCAATCGTCGTCAGTGTCTCGCCGGTCGAGTCTGAAACGAGGTGCAGATGAAAAAAGCTCGCCGTTACATTTGCCATGACGTCCCAATCTATTCGCAGTCACCGCGATTCATCACCGGCCCCGAGGAATAGCGCACCGTTATCCCCAAAGGCTCCGCCGCAAACACCGTTTGCACGCCCTCTCCATGGACAATCCATCATAGTCATCCACAAACAAACGCAACGGGACAATTCACCAACCTGCTTACCAACACTTGAGCCGACACAGGCTTACGCCACCCCATCCCTAGCTTTTAAACAAGTTATCCATGCCTGCTTGCGACTACATACCCCGTCGATCACGTTGACTCTGCATGCATATTTTACGTCTTGTGGTTCAGGCCAAGGCACACCACAAGGTCTCGACTCACAATGACACACATGGGCAGATCACCTGTACGACCTGTGGACAGAAAAGATATCTCCGCAATCCACCGTCTAAGAGTCAGATCAAGAACCTAAAAACACTCATCAATTGTCAGATTCAGGACTCCGCGCGATGAACAACCCCGAAGCTCCGAATCGTGTATCAATGAAATTCATAAGGGCTTTCGAAGGGGACTTGGCAGCAGGGGAGGCGCCACCAATCTGGCTCATGCGCCAGGCTGGGCGATATCTGCCGGAATACAAAAAGGTTCGTGCCGAACTCGGCGGTTTTCTCGATCTCTGCTACACGCCAGAAAAGGCCTGCGAGGTTACATTACAGCCCATCACGCGGTTCGATTTCGATGCTGCAATTCTGTTTTCAGATATCCTCATCGTACCGCATGCCCTTGGCCAACCGGTCCGCTTTGTCGAAGGCGAGGGGCCGCGTCTTGATCCAATCACGTCAATCAGTGAGCTTCCTGGACTGCGTGACGACGGCGAGGCCAGATTATCAAAGGTATACGAAGCAGTCGCTTTGATCCGATCACGATTATCAGCCGACAAAGCTCTGATTGGGTTTTGCGGCGCACCTTATACCGTTGCCACCTACATGATTGCAGGCCGCGGCAGTCCTGACCAGGCAGCAACGCGTACATTTGCATTCAATCATCCGGAAAAATTTCAGGCACTCATCGACTTACTCGTACTTACTTCAACAGACTACCTGTGCGGCCAGATTGAAGCCGGCGTGAACACTGTTCAAATTTTCGATAGTTGGTCAGGTCCTTTACCGGACGACCAATTCCATAGATGGGTTGTGCAACCAACTCAAAAAATAGTAGCAGGCGTCCGCGCACATCATCCAGATATCCCAATTATTGGCTTCCCGCGGGGCTCGGCGGCACATGCCGCCACTTATCTCGCTGCAACCGGGGTTAACGCGCTGGGTTGCGATACATCGATGCCACTGAGCTTGATGGCATCAGATCTCGGACATCCGGACGTCGTACGACAAGGCAATCTCGACCCACTCTTGCTACTCAGCGGTGGAAAGGCCCTTGATGCCCGGATACGGCAAATATGTGCAGCTATGCGCGGACGCCGGTTCATCTTCAATCTGGGGCACGGCATTCTGCCGCCAACGCCCCCCGAACACGTCCAGCGCCTCGTCGAAGTTGTACGCGAGAGCACCTGAACAATGGCAAGCCCTCTCGGAACACCGGCAGTCCGTGCCGGGATCGCACTTGCCATCACGGTGACAGCGGCAGCCATTGCCATTCTTGTCTACCCGGATGATGCATATCCTTGGATCAAAGCAATCCATGTCGTTGCAGTGATCTCATGGATGGCCGGCATGCTCTATCTACCGCGCCTGTTCATCTATCACTGCAGCGCAGAGCAAGGTTCCGTGCAGTCAGAGACTTTCAAGGTGATGGAGCAGCGTCTGCTCCGCGTGATCATCAATCCAGCCATGATCGTCACCTGGGTCTTAGGACTCTGGCTGGCCTGGAGCGGCGGCTGGCTTACAGCCCCCTGGTTTCTCGCAAAATTCGCTTGTGTCTTCGCGCTGTCCGCCACGCACGGATACTTTTCCGCCGCTGTTCGTAAATTCTCCGAAGACAAAAACGACAAATCCGAGCGCCACTGGCGTCTGATGAACGAAGTTCCGACCGTTTTGATGATTGCCATCGTTATCCTGGTCATCGTCAAACCGTTCTGATTCAAACTGCCGCGGAGTTATCCACTGAAACCAGCTATCCCTGGCAAAGAAACTCTGATATGGCAGAGCCACAAATCATTTCGGCGACTGAGAGGTTCGCCGAGTTATTTTTCCAAAATTCGACCGATTTGTAGCGCCAACTGAGCGCCAGTGATCTCATCACCTTACCGAATCAGGCACGACCGCCACCTCTCCCCCGCCTTATGACGTCGCTGCCGGACGGAGTCACACATGACAACAGACACAGAACTTGAACCTGAAGCGGCCGCCGAAGCACTTGCGGACGCCCAGCAAACTGAAATGAAATTACTCGACTTGAAGTCCAAGTCGCCAACGGAACTACTTGAATTTGCAGAAGAAGTAGGTGTGGAGAACGCGAGCACCCTGCGCAAGCAGGAGTTAATGTTCGCAGTCCTCAAGCGCCTTGCCGAGCAGGACTACCAAATCACCGGAATCGGCGTCGTTGAAGTCCTGCAGGACGGCTTTGGCTTCCTGCGCTCGCCCGACGCCAATTACCTGCCAGGTCCGGACGACATCTATATCTCGCCGACCCAGATCCGCCGTTTTGCACTACGCACCGGTGATACGGTAGAAGGCGAAATTCGCAGCCCGAAGGATGGCGAACGCTACTTCGCGCTTCTCAAAGTCAACACGGTTAATTTCGAAGAACCGGCTGCGGCCAGGCATAAGGTTCACTTTGATAACCTGACACCGCTTTATCCGACGGAATGGCTGAAGCTCGAAATCGAAGATCCGACGATCAAGGATCTATCGCCGCGCGTTATCGACATTGTCGCCCCACTGGGTAAGGGACAGCGCGGCTTGATCGTGGCACCGCCGCGCACCGGTAAGACGGTGCTGCTGCAGAACATTGCGCACTCGATTACGGCCAACCACCCTGAGTGTTACCTCATCGTGCTGCTCATCGATGAACGCCCGGAAGAAGTCACGGACATGCAACGCTCGGTCAAAGGCGAGGTTATCTCGTCGACGTTCGACGAACCGCCGACGCGTCACGTCCAGGTCTCGGAAATGGTCATCGAAAAGGCCAAACGCCTCGTCGAGCACAAACGCGATGTGGTGATCCTGCTCGACTCGATTACGCGACTGGGCCGGGCCTACAACACCGTTGTGCCGTCCTCCGGCAAGGTGTTGACGGGTGGTGTTGATTCGAACGCCCTGCAAAGACCGAAGCGCTTCTTCGGCGCAGCCCGCAACATTGAAGAAGGCGGATCGCTCACCATTATCGCGACGGCGCTTGTTGATACCGGGTCGCGCATGGACGAAGTCATCTTCGAGGAATTCAAGGGTACCGGTAACTCGGAAGTCGTTCTGGACCGCAAGGTTTCAGATAAGCGCGTTTTCCCGGCGATCGATATCGCCAAATCCGGCACCCGCAAGGAAGATCTCCTCGTTGCGCCGGAAGATCTCAAGAAGATGTTCGTGCTGCGCCGTATTCTCAATCCAATGGGCAGCCAGGACGGCATCGAGTTCCTCATCGACAAGCTGCGCTCGACCAAGACGAACAGCGAGTTCTTCCAGTCGATGAATACCTAAGACTTCTCTGGTGGTCTGAAGTATCCGCCAGCAATGATTCACGTGAAACATTGGCCGGACCGCGAGGTCCGGCCTTTTTTGCTTGAGGTGCTGGGCATTGTTCTTGGTTGTCACACTCGGCCTACGTTGGCAAAATGTCTAGCGTGCTCGCCTGAGCGGGCGCATAAACAAGCAATGTCCGCACCGAACACCATTTTTGCTCTTTCGACTGCACCGGGCCGCGCGGCGATCGCCGTTATCCGCATCAGCGGCCCTCAGGCCGCCGAAGCGTTACGCGCGCTCTCAGGCCATACGCCTGAACCGCGTCTGGCGGTGCTCGCCACATTGCGTCATCCGACGTCCCGGCAAACGCTCGACCAGGCCCTTGTCCTTTACTTCGCGGCCCCGGCCAGCGAAACGGGAGAAGACATCGTCGAACTTCAGGTCCACGGTGGCCGGGCCGTTGTTCGCGCCGTCCTTGATGCGCTTGCCGAGCTACCAGGCTGCCGGCCGGCCGAACCCGGCGAATTCGCTCAGCGCGCGTTCATCAATGGCAAAATGGATCTGACCGCGGCCGAAGGCCTCGCCGATTTGATCGATGCCGAGACGGAAGCGCAACGCCGGCAGGCCGTAATACTGGCAACCGGTCATCTCGCGAGCCTATATGAGAATTGGCGAACCCGACTGATCGAATGTCAGGCGCTGATCGAATCTGCGATCGATTTCTCCGATGAAGGCGACGTCAGTGACAGCGCCGCGCAAGCGGCCACGGAACGAGCCATCGCACTTCTAAGTGAGGTCCATGCACACCTTAACGGCGCCGATCGTGGCGAGATCATCCGTGACGGATTTCGAGTCGTCATCGCCGGCCCGCCGAACGCCGGCAAGTCGACCCTGCTTAACGCTCTTGCGCGACGAGATGCTGCGATCGTCTCTGAAGAAGCCGGCACCACGCGCGACGCCATCGAAGTACATCTCGATCTAGGCGGTCTGCCCGTTATCGTCACCGACACCGCCGGAATTCGCGATACGACCGGCGCGGTCGAGCGAGAAGGTATCCGCCGGACCTACGACCGGGCCCAAACGGCACATCTCGTGATCTGGTTGACGGACATTGCCGAGGTTGTTTCACCCCCGGACGATCTTGCGCCGGAGGGCGTGTCCGTGATCCGGGTCGCCAACAAAGCCGATCAACGACCTGACAGCCCGATATGTCAACCGGAATCAGACCTCAGGATATCTGCCAAGGCAGCGGATGGTATTGACGCCGTAACGCAGAGAATTATTACGGCGGCGCAAGGCCGATTGGGCGACGGACAAGATCCCGTTCCGACTTCGGTGCGCCAAGCTTATCATTTGCAGATGACTGTCAGTCATCTCGACAAATACTTGACTGGGACAAACGACGATATCGAGTTGCGGGCCGAAGATCTCCGGTTGGCCGGCGATTCATTGGGACGTTTGACTGGGCGGATCGATGCCGAAGATGTCCTTGACCAGATCTTTTCTCGATTCTGTATTGGAAAATAGAGTCATACTTCCTGTTTCACGTGAAACAATTGAGTCAATACAACACGTTATGCTTTGTTTTTAAGATTCTATTCTTGGGTTTTTCTCCGTTTGCCGGAGAAGGGAGTTCTTTTGAAATCTCCCTCGGCGGCGGATTGGGACCAGCTCGAGGCTCGGCGCCCTAAGCACCATCCGGTTCATGACAATGAGCGAGGCGCGAATTTGTCCGAAGTCTTTTGACCGTGCCGCCATCACCCTATAGAACGCGATGTTCTTGGCGACGTTGATCGAATACTGCGGGATATTATCTATAGATGGTTCCGCGCCCCAGTTCTCAGGAATGAGCCCGTGTCTCAGTGCACCAAAACCAACTATGACGTCATCGTCGTCGGCGGCGGTCACGCGGGCAGTGAGGCTGCAGCTGCGGCAGCACGGATGGGGGCAGCCACCGCCCTGGTCACGCATAAGTTCGCAACGATCGGCGAAATGTCCTGCAATCCCGCCATTGGCGGCCTTGGTAAGGGGCATCTCGTGCGCGAAATCGATGCCCTAGATGGGCTGATGGCGCGCGTCGCAGACCAGGCCGGTATCCAATTCCGGCTCCTCAATCGCTCAAAGGGACCGGCCGTCCAGGGCCCGCGTGCGCAGGCGGATCGCAAGCTCTACCGTGAGGCCATGCAGGCCGAAATCAGGGGGCAGGACAATCTCGCCGTTGTTGAGGACGGTGTCGAAGACTTAATCATCGAAAATGGCCGCGTCACCGGCGTGATCACCGCTGCTGGCGTCGAACTTTATGCCGGCGCCGTCGTGCTGACCACTGGCACCTTTCTACGTGGTGTCATTCACATGGGCCACGAGCAAATCCCTGCAGGTCGCGTCGGGGACGCGCCGGCCGTCAAATTGGCCGACCGCCTGTATGCGCTGGATCTTCGGATCGGCCGCCTGAAAACCGGTACACCGGCCCGTCTCGCCGCGTCATCGATCAATTGGGATAATCTCGAAGCCCAACCTGGCGATGATCCCCCGACGCCGTTTTCGTTTTTGACGGAGCGTATCGCAACACCGCAGATTAACTGCCACATCACCTACACGAATGCGGCAACTCACAAGATCATCGAAGAAAACCTCAAGCAATCGGCGATGTATTCCGGTCGTATCGAGGGGGTTGGCCCGAGATATTGTCCAAGTATCGAAGACAAGGTTGTGCGTTTTGCCGATCGCACATCGCATCAGATCTTCCTCGAGCCCGAAGGCCTCGATGATGACACCATCTACCCGAACGGCGTCTCGACATCACTGCCACGCGATGTTCAGGACCGCTTCCTGAGGACAATCTCCGGCCTGGAACAGGTCGTTATCAAACAGCCCGGCTATGCCATCGAGTACGATTACGTGGATCCGCGCGAACTTCAGCCGACGTTGGAAGTGGCACGCCTGCCCGGACTTTATCTTGCGGGCCAGATCAACGGCACCACCGGATACGAGGAAGCAGGAGCTCAGGGTCTTATCGCCGGTCTCAATGCGGCACTTGCGGCATCCGGCTCGGACCGCACCGTCATCCTTTCACGTACGGACAGCTACACCGGCGTCATGATCGACGATCTGGTCACGCGCGGTGTCACCGAGCCCTACCGGATGTTCACGTCGCGCGCGGAGTATCGGCTGAAGCTGCGCGCTGACAATGCCGACCAGCGGCTGACACCGCTCGGCCTCGACCTTGGCTGCATTGGACCTGTGCGCGCGGCTGCCTATCAGGCGAAAGCAGATGCGCTGGCAGCGGCCCACATCCTGTTGACCAATCTTTCGTTGACGCCAAACGAAGCGGAAAAACACGGCCTCAGCCTCAACAAGGATGGACGCCGCCGAACCGGCTTTGATTTGCTTGCCTATCCGGAAATCACACTTGAGCAGCTCGGCACCATCTGGCCGGAGATGACGGTCATTGAGCCTTCCATCGCAGCGCAAGTGGCTGTGGATGCCCGCTACGCATCCTACGTTGAGCGCCAGGCAGCCGATGTTGAAGCATTGCGCCGCGATGAGGCAACGCCGATCCCAGACCATCTCGTATTTGCGGAGATTTCGGGGCTCTCCAACGAGATACGCCAGAAGCTGCAAGCAGCACGTCCCGCGACGCTCGCTCAGGCAGCCCGGATCGACGGTATGACACCGGCAGCATTGCTGCTGTTGCGTGCCATCGTCAAGAAGACGCGTATGGCCAAGAGCGCTTAGATGGCCAAAATCAACCGATCTGCATTGGACCCATTTGCGATGGCGGGAGGTCGTCCATGACCTCTTCTGAGATTGTGGAAATCAACGCTGCCGACGATCTGAAGCGTGTCTTTTCAGTTTCACGTGAAACAGTTGACAGGCTGAAAATCTATGAGTCGGTTCTTCGCAAATGGCAGCGCGCGGTCAACCTCGTGGCGCCGAAGACATTGCCCAACCTCTGGCATCGACACTTTGCAGACAGCATGCAAATCGCCACTCTCGTTCCTAAAAGCGCGCAAAAGCTAGTGGATCTAGGCTCTGGTGGCGGATTCCCAGGACTTGTCCTGGCTGCGCATTTTGCGCATGCCGGAGGTCCAACCGTTACCTTGGTTGAAAGCGATCAACGTAAGGCGGCGTTCTTGCGCGAAACGGCGCGGGCAATGGAAATCTCTGTGGAGATCCTGTCGACGCGAATCGAAAACGATGCGAATCTACCTGCGCTAAGTGGTGTGGATGTCGTGACGGCAAGAGCGCTGGCGCGTCTTCCGAAGTTGTTTGCGTTGGTTACCCCCTTCATTTCCGCCGACACCGTATGCATCTTTATGAAGGGTCGTGACGCGGCAACCGAAATCACCGAGGCGCGCTTGGATTGGTGCTTCGATAGCACGGAGCACGCTAGCATGACGGACGCAAGTGCGAGAATCGTTGTGGTCCGTGATATCGTATCAAGTTCCAGTGCGGCCATTTCGGAATGAGGACGCGGACATGACAGGTGAACTTCGGATACTTGCGGTCGCCAATCAGAAGGGCGGCGTCGGAAAAACGACGACAGCCATAAACCTTGGAACGGCACTGGCTGCGATTGGCGAAAAAGTCATGGTCGTCGACATCGACCCGCAGGGTAACGCCTCAACCGGTCTCGGTGTTCTGCCCGGCAGCCGCTCGTTTACGTCATATAGCGTCCTCGCAGGCCATGTCTCGGTGCTGCAGGCGGCGGTTCCGACTGAGGTGCCCAACCTGCATGTCGTACCTGGCAATAACGATCTCGTTGGCTTCGATACGGATTTCATGACAGACGGCAACCGCAATTTCCGTCTGCGCGATGCATTTACGGCGATGGCCGGCGAGCAGGCTGCGCGGCCGACTGAGGCACCGTTTACATACGTCCTGATCGATTGCCCGCCGTCGCTCAACCTTCTGACATTGAACGCGCTACTTGCCGCGCATGCGGTCATCGTACCGGTGCAATGCGAATTCTTCGCCCTCGAAGGAATATCGCAGCTCAACGAAACCATCGAGCAGATCCGCGGATCGCTCAATCCGGACTTGGAAATCCAGGGCGTCGTGCTGACAATGTATGACGCCCGCGCCGGCCTTTCGGAAGACGTCGCCGAAGAGGTCCGCTCGTATTTCGGCGACAAGGTCTATAAGACCGCCATCCCACGCAACGTCAAGGTTGCCGAGGCGCCCTCCTTCGGCAAACCCATTCTGCTCTACGACTACGGTTGTGCTGGCAGCAAAGCCTATGTCGCCTTGGCGACCGAAATGATCGACCGAGAGAAATCCCGCCCCGAGGCGGCATAACAGAGAATAGACGAGGGCAAGCATGGCTGTAGCACAGCAGAAGGGCAGACTGGGGCGTGGTCTGGCCTCTTTGATCGGTGAACAGGGGCCGACTCAGACGCGTCTGCCACCGGAAGGCGTCCAGCGAATTGTGCCGATCGACCATATCCGCCCGAGCGCGTTCAATCCACGCAAGAACTTTCGAGAAGATGAGCTGACGGAACTGGCCGATTCGATCCGCGAGAAGGGGCTTGTTCAGCCTCTGATCGTGCGCGAGGCGGACGAGAACAAGTACGAAATCGTCGCTGGTGAGCGGCGCTGGCGGGCTGCGCAGCGCGCCGGCGTTCACATGGTTGCGGTTATTATCCGCGAGCTCGATGATCAGGAAGTCCTCGAGCTCGCAATCATCGAAAACGTACAGCGTACCGATCTCAATTCCATCGAAGAGGCGGGCGGCTATCGCGATCTGATTGAGCGCTTCGGCTATACGCAGGACCGCCTTTCTGAAGTGATTGGCAAGAGCCGGAGTCATCTCGCCAACACACTGCGTCTCCTGAAACTGCCGGAAATCGTTCAGGAGCACGTTAGCGAGGGTCGGTTGACGCCAGGTCATGCCCGGCCGCTGGTGGGGCGCGAAGATGCCGAGGCCCTGGCCGAAATGATCATTGCCCGCGATATGAATGTGCGGGATGTGGAGGCGCTGGTCCAGAAAACCGATCTGGCGAAGGATCAGCCGCAGCTCCGCCGCCAGCGCGAGAAGGATCCAGATACCCGCGCTTTCGAGACGGAAGTCTCCAACATTTTGGGCCTCAAGGTCGAAATCCGGCCAGGCTCGGGCGAGACCGGGGCGCTGACGATCAAATATACCGACTTCGATCAGCTCGATTACCTGCGCATGCTGCTGGTCGGTGAGCGGCGCTCCGGATGACGCGACCATTTGCGAGCCATCACCGCTGCGCGTAAGCTGGCAGCTGGATTAACCCGCTACGGGGCTGGTTATGCGTAAGTATACGAGCGACGACAATTGGCGTGCGTTACTGGAACGTATCGGGCTTAGCGATCATAACGACGTCACTTATGACAAACTCGTTGCCGCCTACTCCAAACCGGATAGACACTACCATTCCATGGCCCACATCGAGGATTGCCTCGATCAACTTGATGCTAGTGGCCTGCCCGCCAATCAGTCTGATCCGATAGCCTTGGCCATATGGTTCCACGATGCCGTCTATAACTGGCGCTCCCAAGCCAACGAGGCAGATAGCGCCGCTTGGGCCGCAGAATTCCTCGATGGATGTGACGCCACCGAAGAGTTGAAAGCACAGGTCGAGGGTCTCATCATGGCCACGCGGCATTTCGTGCCCGAACCGTTGGTCGGTGAGCAGCCACTGATGGTCGATATCGACCTGTCTATCCTTGGTCGAACGCCGGACGTTTATGACCGCTATGAGACGGCAATCCGCGAAGAGTACAAATGGGTCCCCGTCGTCACCTTCCGTCGCGAGCGTCGCGCTGTCTTGCGCGGTTTCCTCGACCGTGACGCCATCTATCTGACCGAACGCTTTCATAAGCTCTACGAAGCGCCCGCTCGAGCCAATCTGCAGCGGGCAATTGACGAATTGTGAACAAAGTTCACCCTACAAAAACTTGTTAAGATGCCTGTTTTCTGGGAAAACCACTACGATCACGTCATTCTTTCAGACAGGCAAAGGAAGCGTGCGCTGGCATTGGATCGAGCCGGCACGCACCACCTTGTTGTCCAGGCGCGCAGGCACATGAACCTTAACGCACTCAAAGTTCTTTCGGACACGGTCCACGAGCGCCGCAAATCGGCAGCTGAAAATTCCTATACGCGACAGTTGCTGGACGCGGGTCCGCCAAAATGCGCCAAGAAACTCGGCGAGGAGGCGGTTGAACTGGTCATTGCAGCGACCAGCGAGGATGATACGGCGCTGCACAATGAAGCGGCAGATCTTGTCTATCATCTGCTTGTTTTGCTTGAGAGTAGGAATACTGACCTTGCGCCGGTTCTCGATATACTTGCGGAACGCCATGGCATTTCGGGCCTCGATGAGAAAGCATCCCGCGGGCAATCCTGAAATACCAAGCTACGAGCCAGATCATGATTGAAATCAACGGTGCCGCACACGTCATTTTGACGGTTAGTCAGTGGGACAAGGCGCATGCCTTCTATACCGAGTTGTTGCCGTTTCTCGGCATGCAGCAGGTCTATGATGGCAATAACTTTCTCTATTATGTCGGAGGGCGAACGGCACTCGGCATTCAACGGTGTGCACCCGAACACGAGGGAGAGCCCTTCGTCCAGAACCGGGTCGGTCTGCACCATATGTGTTTCCGCGCCCGTTCACGGGAAGACGTTGATAAGGTTGCGGAAAAGTTGCGGTCGATCGGTGCCCACATTGACCGGGGACCAATCGAAGGCGACTTCGCGCCAGGCTATTACTATTGCGTCTTCGAAGATCCCGATGGCATCCGGCTTGAGATCAACTTTGTGCCAGGCAAAGGACTGCTGGTCGGCGACAAACCGCTTGCGCCGAGCGATGATCCGGACTGGAACCAAAACGCCTGAAGCCGATGGCTAAGTAGCTGATACAACATAATACATC
The DNA here is from genome assembly GCA_049116495.1 of Hyphomicrobiaceae bacterium. Lineage (GTDB taxonomy): Bacteria > Pseudomonadota > Alphaproteobacteria > Rhizobiales > Hyphomicrobiaceae > CAJQQK01. Next base: position 29,261 of record JAGDYV010000065.1, read on the forward strand.
CTGCGAATTCGCAGTCAGGCGTGTAGAGTAGAGTCGAGCCCAGTAGAGTCGAGTAGTGCATCGCCGCAATGACTGATTCATCCCCCGTCCCCTATTCGCCCTATCGAATTTTCACGCGCGAGCAGTGGGCCCGCCTGCGCGCTGACACGCCAATGACGATCGTTCAGAAGGATCTCGAGGCGCTTTCGGGCCTGATCGAAGAGCTTTCCATCGATGAGATCGAGCAGATATACCTGCCGATGTCGCGCCTGCTCAATCTCTATGTTCAAGCTTCGCAGGAGCTGCGCGCCGTCTCAACAACCTTTCTTGGCCACCGTGACGACAAGATCCCGTTCATTCTCGGGATTGCCGGCTCCGTTGCGATCGGCAAATCGACAACGGCTCGTGTGCTGCGGGCCCTGCTTGCGCGTTGGCCAGATCATCCGCGGGTCGATCTCATCACGACGGATGGCTTTCTTTACCCCAATGCCGAACTCGAACGTCGCGGACTCATGGAGCGAAAGGGGTTCCCGGAGAGCTTCGATACGAAACGGCTGTTGCGCTTTCTAGGCGAGGTCAAGTCCGGCCGGGCTGATGTTCCAGCACCCGTTTATTCGCATTTCCACTACGACATCGTTCCCGACCAGGAGGTTATTGTATCGCGACCCGACATCTTGATCGTCGAAGGTCTTAATGTGTTGCAGCCAGCGCACCTGCCAAAGGATGGCAAGGAAATTCCTTATGTATCGGATTTCTTCGATTTCTCGATTTATATGGATGCGCGCGCAGCGCTTATCGAGGAATGGTACGTCACCCGCTTCCTCAAGTTGCGAGCCACCGCCTTTCGCGACAAGGGCGCCTATTTCCATCGTTACTCCGAACTCGATGACGAGCAGGCCCGGGCACGCGCCTTATCGATCTGGCACGATATCAATCTCAAGAACCTTCAGGAAAACATTAAGCCAACGCGTCAGCGCGCGCGTCTCATATTGCGTAAGGGCTCCAATCACTCAATCGAGAGTGTCGCTCTGCGGAAACTGTAATCAAACCTTATGGTCATTCCACATAAAAAAACCGCACTGGGGAAAGTGCGGTTAAATTAGTTTTATGCTCTGAGAATTTTGGTCGTCTATCGCGCACCTATTGTTTTCGCTAGGTGCGCTCTCTATCTGGCGGTGGTTTCATCTCCTGTGGGTCGGTTGGACATCATCAATAACATCTGAGCCAGGATGGCCTGGCTGTCTGTACTGTCGTGGACGTCAATCTCGTCGTCTGTGTCCACACAGTACGCGGCGGCCTGAGCAAGCGCATGGGCCCCGATCGCGAGAAGGCAGGAAAGTTCGCTCTGCCGGGTCTTGCGGGTTCGGGAGTTCCGGATCACTTCTTTCGGTGAACGCCGAATGGCATCAGCGGTGCGTAGCAGCGACTGGCGTGCCGCTTCTGTTGGCAACCGAAAAGAAGTGTTGTCGTTTAATTGATGCGGCGCCGGCAGGCCAAGTAACTGCCCGTGAATGACGTCGCGCTTTCGATTATACTTATCGCGTAATCGGCGGATCGTAGATGGATCGGCATAGCCAAGTTGGCGAATGGCTGTCGTCGGTTTCAAACCTGGCGTACATTCGATAAGGCGGCCGATCTCCAACAATCGCTCGTGATCGTCAATGCCGCTCCCTTTTGGGCGGCCGCGAGATCTTTTCTCGTCGGACATAATGGGTCTTTCTTCGGGAAGTCACGAATATTAGAACCACAACTTGCCAACGAGATTTGGAAAAGCCAAGGGATTTTAATTGCCTATCGCAGAGAATTAAACGAGTTGCGCATGGAATCGTTGCCGAAATGCCTAAATTTCCAGGTTTCCGGTTGAAATATAAATGAAAGTAATATGGAATCCGATCTGCAACTTGTGGGATCGGGTTAGAAAGTGCGTTTCGAGCGAATCAATTCTGCATTGAATTTCATTAAAATGGCCTGCGCCATATAAAGATCGCGCAGGCCTTAAATTATAATGTTTTGAATTTAAGTCAGGTCGTCAAACCGTTCTTTCTTGCAAGTTCGCCAAGGTTGGATTCCGGGCGCGCGCCGACGTGAGAAATAATTTCTGCGGCGGCGATACTGCCAAGCCGTGCCGATGTGGCATGGTCCAGGCCGCGGGTGTGCCCAAAGAGAAACCCTGCGGCATAGAGATCACCAGCTCCTGTCGTATCAACGACCTCGGCGACTGGCACGGCCTGAACTGTGGTTTGCTCGCTGCCAGAGATGATCGTTGACCCCTTCTCGCTCCGTGTGAGAACGGACAGCTGTGTGTCGACCGCGGCCTGGCGCGCAGCGTCGTCGAATGATTGCGTAGAATAAAGCGATGTTATTTCTGCTTCATTCGCAAAAAGAATATCAATATCTGCCTTTATAAGCGCTAGGAACGAATCCCGGTGCCGGTCGACACAAAAACCATCGGATAAAGTCAGCGCAACTTTTCGACCTGCCGCTTTCGCGTAACCGGCAGCTTCGGTAAATGCCGCTTTGGCTTCGTCACGGTCAAAGAGATATCCTTCGAGATAAGTCACGGCGCTGTCGGCAATCAGGGTTTTGTCGATTTCGCCGGAGCCAAGCTCGGGGCTGACGCCGAGAAATGTATTCATCGTGCGTTCGCCATCTGGTGTCACCAGGATCAGAGAGCGGGCCGTTGGCGTATCACTGTCGGAGGGGGCGGTGTCAAAGGTGACACCGGCAGCTTTGATGTCGTGTGCGAAGATTCCGCCGAAATCGTCGCGGCCAACTTTGCCGATAAACGCTGCTTTGGCGCCAAAGCTCGCCAGCCCGACCATCGTATTTGCGCCGGAGCCGCCGGAAATTTCGACGGCCGGTCCCATGGCATCGTAGAGCTTGGTGATTGTTTCGGCGTCGACGAGCTGCATGTGCCCTTTGGCGGCGTCATGCGCGGCGAGGAATGCGTCGTCGCAGCGACCGATTATGTCGACAATCGCATTGCCAATGCCGCAGACGTCAAACCTGGTATCACCCATCATCGTTTCCTTTTTCGACTAAGTTGTTTGAAAGATCCCAGTGCGCGGCACCTGATCGTCTAGCGGCGTTTGCGCTGTGCGATATGAGCCGCAAGATTAAAGAGCAATCGTTCAGCGAGGACGGCATCCATTGCGCTGTTGAGGCGCGCTTGTTGCGCCGTCTCGTTGATCCGCTGTAAGGCCTCTGCAAGGCTTGCTGACGGCCATAGGCGGCACTGCGCCATCACGGCATCACGTAGCTTGAAATGCAGCGGTGGTCGCAGGCTGCGCAGAGCATCGTCAATCGACTTGCCCGCATCGGCGGCTGACCTGACGCGGTGCAGCCTTTGAAAGTATCTGAGCGCAACCAGAATGATGGCTTGCGGGTTCTCGCCGGCCGTCACCGCTCTGTCAAATTCCGCAACCACTTTTTGCGGTTCCCCGGACGCTGCGGCAATCGCGATATACTCAAGGCCGGTATCCGTCGCATCGCCGACGATTGCTTCGATATCATCGATGCTGACGGTTTCCTGGCCCGCACAGTAGAGAATGAGCTTCTCAATTTCGCCGCGCGACAAGGCGCGGTCGGCGCCAAGCCGGGCAACCAGGACGTCGACAGCGTCGCGATCGATCCGCAGACCGGCGCTTTTCATCATATCGCGGACCAGACCGGCAAGATCACCGTCGCCATCCGCATAGCATGGTACGGCCGCCGCCCAGGCCGTACCTTCAAACAACTTGCGCAGCGCATCACTGGCTTTAAGGTTGCCCGCTTCGCAGACCAGAGCCGCTGCCGGTGCGCCGTCCGCAAAAAGGCTCTTGAACAGCGCTGCATTGATCTTGCGGCCGGCTGTTGTGCGAACCACCTTAGCGCCACCGAACATTGGTATCGTCTGCAACTCGACAACCAGCCGGTCCGGGTCTCCGTCTAGATCAGGCTCTTCAATGCGAATGATCTCGGAATCTTCGCCGCCGCGCTGCGCCAGAGCGGTCGCCACGCGACGCGCACGCTCCGACACCAGGCCGGTGTCCGGCCCATGCACCAGCACTGCGGCGACCGACTCGTCGGGCGCGTGTGCAAATTTCTCTGCTTGTTGAGCTTTGATGGCGACCATCGCCGGACAATTCCATGAAGTACTCGGTCGATCGCAAACTATCGACACTTGCAAGGAAGTGCGAGGTGTCCGGCACGTTTTGGCGCAGTTAAAGGCGCAAGCCGATCAAAGAGCGCGGTCGAAACCGTTATTGGAAGACGCTCCGTGAAGCCGGTTAAGTCAAAGCGCCGATTCAGGAGCGCGAGAGAAACGACTCTACGCGCCCGGATATATCTTGCGCAATGGTACGGGCGGTGCGGTTCTCGGCGTCGCGTTTGGCGCGCACGTTGGAGTAAATCGTCTGGAAGCGCTGAAAGCCGGCCCGCCCGAAACTCTGGCCCTTGAAAACAACCTTGTTCGCACGTGTATCGGTAAGCTGGAAGTCGGCGTCGATATGATAAATCTGCGTTTCCGCATTACCTTCGATATCAACGAGTTGCGATGACAGGCGCTCGCGCATCACAATGTCGAGCCGATATGCTTTGTCAGTGGCCTTGCCGCCGCCGCCGGTCGTCTGAAATATCAGCTCGTTGCGGATCTTTTGGCCAACGCGACCAGGAATGGTCGTGACGCTGACTTGCGACATCTTTGAGCCAACCGATTGGCCGCCTTGCGCAGCATACATAGGCCTGAAGCCACTGCCGCCGCCACAGGCTGTCAGTCCCGGTAGCAGTACGACAGCGAGTAGGGCTGCCCGCAGCATTGCCACTGGTTTCAGGCAGCTCGGTTTGTCATCTTGTGCGTCACGCGACAACATTCACAATCCTTTGCGGCACGACGATCACCTTCTTCGGCGCCTTGCCCGCCAGCGCTTTGGCAACGGGTTCAAGCTCCAAAGCCGCGGCCTCAACGTCGTCGTTCGACGCCGACCGGGCGATCGTCAGTTCGTCCCGCCTTTTGCCATTCACCTGTACGGCAATGGTCACCATATCGTCAACGAGAAGGGCCTCGTCCGCCTCGGGCCAGGGCTGTTCCACGAGCAAGGTGTGGTATCCAAGACGCGCCCAGCATTCTTCAGCAAGATGTGGCATCATTGGGCCGATCATCTGCACAACAACTTCGCCGGCCTCCCGCAATGCCCATGCGAGATCATCGGCAGGCTTCTTGGCCTGTGCCGTAAGGGCACTCTGAACAGCGTTGGCGACCTCGTAGAGCTGCGCGACGGCCACATTGAAACGCAGTCCTTCGATGTTCTGGCCGACCTGATGCAGCGCCTTGTGTACTGCCCGGCGCAGTTTCATCGCCTCATCACCGAATTTTGCCGGCATCGGCGTGCCCTGGGGCGCGCCCTGCTCGATGATTTCGTCGATCATCCGCCAGATCCGCTGAATATAGCGGCTGGCTCCGGCAACCCCGGCTTCCGTCCAGATCACATCACGTTCCGGCGGGCTGTCGGACAGCATGAACCAGCGCGCACAGTCGGCGCCGTAGCCGGTGATGATGTCATCCGGGTCGACCAGGTTCTTCTTCGACTTCGACATCTTCTCAATCGCGCCGATTTCGGCCGGCTTGCCGTTCGCGATCTCTGTGGCCGCACGCTTATCGCCGTCACCCTCGATCTTGACCTCGAGCGGTAGCAGCCAGCGGCCATCCTCCGATTTGTAGGTCTCGTGGATCACCATGCCCTGCGTAAAGAGCGCCTTGAACGGTTCTTTTGTGCCCTGCGGCAGGTGGCCCGAAGCGATCATGGCGCGCGCAAAGAAGCGCGAATATAGCAGGTGCAGGATCGCGTGCTCGATGCCGCCGA
>JAGDYV010000066.1:0-17128 GCA_049116495.1 Hyphomicrobiaceae bacterium
GGCGCGCCGCAGTTCCCGCAGGTCGGCAACTTTGGTTCACGCGGCAAGATGGACAAGTGCACCTTCTGCGCCGGTGGCCCGGAAGAAGCCAAGTCCACCGAAGAGTTCAAGAAGTACGGCCGCAACCGTCTCGCCGAGGGCAAGCTGCCGCTTTGTGCGGAAATGTGCTCGACCAAGGCGCTTCTTGCCGGTGATGGCAATGTTGTCTCTGACATCTACCGTCAGCGCGTCGTTGCCCGTGGCTTCGGCTCGGGTGCCTGGGGTTGGGGCAAGGCCTACAAAGGTCAGGCTGGCTAGGCCACTCGGACCACGAACTGACTCCGGCAAGGCGAGAACTTTCTCGCCTTGCCGTTTTGTTCGGAGCCCAACCGCTCCCTACTGGAAATGGCCATTCAGTTGGCAGAGCGTCAAACCGGCGCCCGTGCTTGACTGAACGACAAACCGACTCCATGCATCACTCAGCACGGCACGCTTGGTCGTCGTTGTGTGAACCGCGCGCACGATCCGTGCCCGGTTGGCTAGGCGAAGCGAGCCGCCAGAATTGCCAACCACCCTCGATGCGCTATTTTGCATGCCCAAATTTGCGACGATGAGTTCAGGAGTTTCGATATGCGCAACACGAACCGCACGACCAGTGCGACGCTTCTAATTGCGGCGGCATTCGCCTTTCTCAGCGTATTCTTTACAACGTCGATTCAGTTCTCTGAGGGCGCGTTTGCACAAAGCAGCGTCCGCCCGCCTGCCAACGCAACCCGAAATGTTGTACCCGGTAGCGCGCAGAATTCGGGCGTTGCCGCGCCGAGTGTGCAGCCGCCAAAGCTCAAGGACGGCATCGTCCCCGGTGGGTCACTCGGCAACCGTTCGCAGGCTGATATCTGGCGCGAAATCCGGCAAGGCACGACCGGCAATGTGTCAATCCCAGACAAACGGTCCGGCCAACTTATTCGGGGTGTCGACAACCGGCTGAAATCCGAAAAGGATGTCATCGCCGCAACCCAGAGCCGGGGTGGCTCCGCGGGCAACCTCAATCGCAACATGGCTGGCATTGCCTCGTGGATCAATGTGCGCAACGGCCCGCTGCTCCGCTACGGCCTTTATGCAATGGCAGCGATCCTTGCGCTGCTCGCAGTGTTTTTCCTGATCCGCGGCCGCATCCGCATCCAAAATGGCTGGGCCGGAACCACAATCCAGCGCTTCAACTCAGTCGAACGGATCGGACACTGGTTGCTGGCCGTGTCGTTCATCATCCTCGCACTCACCGGTCTCAACTTGCTCTACGGCCGTGAATTCCTGATCCCACTATTTGGCAAGGAAGCCTTCGCCGCGATCGCCTTTGCCGGCAAGCTGACGCACAACTACGTCGCGTTCGCCTTCATGCTCGGGCTGCTGATGATCCTGGTGATGTGGGTCAAACACAACATTCCGCATCCGCGCGACATTACCTGGCTGCTCAAAGGCGGCGGCATGTTCTCGAAGCATTCGCACCCTTCTGCGAAAAAATTCAACGCCGGTCAGAAGATCCTGTTCTGGCTCGTGATTCTGTCCGGCATTTCGATCTCACTGTCCGGCCTTGCCCTGATGTTCCCGTTTGAAACCAATATGTTTGCCAAGACATTCACCTTCCTCAACAGCTTGGGCGCCACGCTGCCAACGCAGGTTTCAGCCATCGAAGAACAGCAATACGCATCGCTGTGGCATTCGATCGTGGCATTGTTCATGGTTTGCATCATCATTGCCCACATCTACATCGGGTCGGTCGGCATGGAGGGTGCGATCGACGCCATGACCACTGGCCGGGTCGACATCAACTGGGCCCGAGAGCACCACGACATCTGGGCGGAAGAGGCCATGCAAGCCGAAACCGAAGTTGTGCGCCAAGCGGTCGCCGGCGGCAGCAAGGTGCAGCCCGCCGAATAGGCGGGACTGCTTCGGCACGCCCATGACAGTCTGTTCGACGGTCAGCAAACATGGCAGCGGATGCAAGCAGCTCCCGCGCAGCAGTGGCATGCGAACCGCCTTAGCACTGGTTGCCGCGACGTCGGCTGCGCTGTTGCTGTCTTTCGGTCCAGCCGTTGCGAACGACCCGGCAGCCAAGCGGCCGAATACGCCTGAGGCGTCAGAACGGAAGTCAGGTGGCCCCCACCTGATCGGTCACGGCGGACCGGTCAAGGCAATGGCGGCGCGAGACAGCTCGCCATCAAACGCCGCAGAGATCAACACAGAGATCGTCACAGAGATCGTCACTGGCAGCTTCGATTATTCGATGATCCACTGGCGGCTCGGTGTCGACGGCAAACCGGTTGTCGTTGGCCGATACGATGATCACGACGGCGCCGTCAGTGCCGTCACGTTCCTTCCCGACGGCCGTCAAGCAGCTGCAGGCAGTGACGACGGCGCGATCCATATTTGGAACCTCGAGAACACGAAACGCAGCCACAAGCTGAGCGGTCACACCGCCAAAGTCCTTGGCCTCGATGTGAGCCCGAACGGGCGCCAACTGGCATCGGCGAGCTGGGATAGCACAGTCCGGATCTGGGATCTTACCGCAGGAAAAGAACTTGCCGTTCTGAAAGGCCACAAGGGCCCGGTGAACGCCGTGCGATTCTCTCACGACGGGACGCAACTCGTCTCCGCCTCGTACGATGGCACGCTCAGTCTTTGGGATGTCAAGCGTGGAGCCCTGATCCGAGCCGCCTACAAGCACGGCTGGGGCATCAACGTGCTGGAGCGGCTGCCGCAAACCGGTCGCTATGTGTTTGGTGCACTCGACGGCACGACGGCGATCGTCGATATCGAGCGCGGCGAATTGATTGGCAAGCTGATGCAGCGCGACAAGCCGATCCTGTCGCTGACACACATCACCAAGCCGGGATTACTTGCGGTTGGCGGTGGCGACGGTCTGATCGACGTTTACCGGACCGGCGACTGGAAACGCCTCGAGCAGCACAAGAACCCCTATGGCCCGGTCTGGGCGATGACGTTCGCTGATCGCGGCGCGAGAATCTACTACGGCAGCCTCGACGACCACGCCACGGCCTGGCAGGTGACGCCACGCAAACCGTTTGAAGCCGCCGCCGTGACAAAGTTTCCGCGCCGCTTCCAGGTCAAGAATGCAGCGCTCGGCGAACGGCAATTCGCGCGCAAATGCAGCATCTGCCATACGCTCTCACCGGACGGGCGCAACCGGGCCGGGCCGACCCTTTACGGTGTTTTCGGCAGGCGCATTGCCACGCTGCCGGGATACCCTTATTCCGAACCTCTGAAGAAGCTCGATATCGTATGGAATGAAGAAACGATCGCCAAGCTGTTCGAGCTTGGCCCGCACAAGTTCACGCCGGGCTCGAAAATGCCACTGCAGAAAATCACCGACGTCAAGAAGCGCGACGCGCTTATTGCTTTTTTGAAGCAGGCGACGGCCCCCAAGTAAGGGCGAACCCATCAGGAGCCATCCATGAAAGAATTCATCATCGCTGTCGTTGCGATCATCGTCGTCGCCGCTGCTGCCCACTATGGTCTTGACGCCATGAACTGGACGGCCGCCAACAAATACTCCTCCAGCCAGGTGCGCTTGTAGGCCGCCGGCTGGCACTGTGAACGCGCGCCCAGGCAAAGCGCATCAGCATTAAGGACCACATGATGGATCAAGAAAAATTCAACCTGTCGATGCGCAAATTCCTGAAACAGGTCGGGGTTACCTCGCAGCAGCAGATTGAGGACAACGTGCGCAACAGCGACCTGACAGGTAAGGACAAGATCAGGGTCAAGGTTGTACTGACCGCCGAAGAAACCGGCCTCAATCACGTCGTCGAGGGCGAGATTGACCTTAGCTGAACCGACATTCCCGCCGTTGCTCAACGGCCGTGTCGTCATCAAGGGCGACAGCCCGCGTGACCTCGCAGTTGCCGGCGCGCAAAGCGGCGAGCTCGGAGCCGGCGACACGCTGTGGCTGCAGGACACGACGCAGGCAGAGCTCGCGATCGTGCTCGAGCCGGAGGGCCCACTGGCGCAGTCGGTGCAGATGCTGCCTTTGGCGGTCGCAGCAGCCGGTGACAGCCTGGCAACCCTGACCCCGCCGCAGGTCGGCGTCCAATGCCGCTGGCCCGCAACGCTCCTGCTCAACGGCGCCGATGTCGGTATGTGCTCTCTGACCGTTCCCGCATCCTGCCAGCCTGACGACGTGCCGGCATGGATGGTGCTCCATTGCACCTTGCGCCTCACGTTTGATGATGCCGTCGAACCCGGCACGACGCCAGGCATTACGTCACTGGCCGAAGAGGGCGGCGAGGAACTCACGACGGTCGATGCCCTGGACTCGTTCTCGCGGCACTTTCTATCATTGCTCGATACCTGGACCAATGACGGCTTCGCAGATGTCGTCCAAAACTGGTCGAGCCGGGCCGACGGGTTGGAGCATCCGGTCAAGTTGCCGCATCCGACAGGTGCCGTCACGGCCCGCGTTCAGGGGCTCGATGAAGACGGCAATCTACTTGTCAAGCTGGCCGGTAGCGAACAGACGACGGCGCTCGCCCTGCTCGACTGCCTGTCGCGCGCGGCGCCCGTGGTCGCGTCATCGCCATGACCGGACGGTTCTTGAAGACGATCCGTTTCGATGCCTCGGACACGTTCGCGTTCCCACTGGCGGCCGAGCCGGACGAGTGGGCGATCTCGGGTGGTTTTGCGTTCGCCGATATTGAGCCGGACGACCTCAAGGGCAAGGTGCGACAGGCCTTCGCCAATGGGTTTCTCGGTCTGGCTTCGTTCGGGCACACGACGTTTGCCGCAGTTGCGAACATAACCGAAGCCGAGCGCGAGCAGGTGATTGACCGCCTCACGCAGCATTTCATCGATGTCTACGGGGCACCGAACGTGGCAGAGGCGCGCGCCGCGGCCAATGGCGAGGTCGCGTTCGTCGAGGATCTCGTGCAAGACAGTTTGATCAACACGCTTTTCTGCGTCTCGCGCACACTCAACGACGACGGCCAGATCGTCGAAGCGTTCCGCAAACTCGAACGCCGGATCGATGGCGGTCCAATTTATTTCGGCGAAGAAGAGCAACCGAATGACCACTGAGTTCTGGAAATCTTCCGGCTACCATCTCGCGTCCCGCAACGCCGATGGCTGGCTCGATGTGACGCCCGATCTGATCCGGGCCTACCTGACCCGCCCCGAGGTGCACCCGGTCGATGAATCGTGCGCGGCCGAGATCAAGACCTTCGAAGACCTGATGGCTGACCCGTTCCTTGAGATCGCGGACGAGCACCTCGCCACCTTTGAGGACAGCGATGCAGCCGACAACTATCGCGTCGTACTCGGCTTTCGCGACTGCCTGAAGAAGAGCGGCACACTGGAGGGGGCCTATCTCGAATTGATGCGCTCCGGCGCGATCCGCGTGCCACCGGTGTTCATCGACCAGATCGTGCACATCATGCTGCGCGGCATGCTGCGCGACGTCGACGATCCCGTGCGGCTACGCGCCGCCGAGTTGTTTTTTCGCGAGCAGACCGTCAACACTGACGACGGCCGCGTGATTCTGGGTGACCAGGAGATCGTCGAAATGCATTCAGGCACGACCGGACTTGGCACAATCGGCCAACTGCTGACGGAGACGGGTACGCCGATCAAGCAGATCGAACTCGACGTGCTCGACGATGACAATGCGTCCATCTACTGGGAGCGCAGCGATCGCTTCGACACGGTCATCGACATGCGCTTCGGCCAACCCGCCAACCATGCACTGGCGCGCGTCATCGAGACCTGGATCCGCCACTTTGTGGCGATCGATGTCCGCGTGCAGCCGGTGCGCAGCATCAAGGATGAACAGTGGCGTTGGCACATCGGACTGGATCGGGACGCGACCGAGCTGCTCAACGCACTCTACGAGGGCCGCGACATTAATGAGACCGACCAGGCGCGCATTCTTGCGTTGTATCGGCTCGAAATTCTCGATCAGGGACGCGTGCTGGCCGACGTCAAGGGCAAGCCGGTCTACCTCGCGCTTGGCTCGACGGCGGACAAGCGCGTGCGCGTCAAACCACAGAACCTGTTGATGAATTTACCGCTGCGCGCGGCGGATAGTTGAAACTGGTCACACAAACTGCACCCTGCATTCGTTCCTATGGCCTCACGGCTACCCGGGAAAATTCGACGTTGTGGTTTGTAACGCGTCATTGCCACCCCCACCGTCGTCATGCTGGCCCAGGCCGGCATCCGTCCAAGTCGCCGCAAGGCGCGGCGGTCAAGGCACGGTAGGGCCGCAAGACAATGTATCAAATCGGCTTGGACAGACCCCGACATGCCCGGGGTGACGACAGAGGTTGGCGCGACCCCAACAAAACGACCCCTGTCGCCGTGCACGAACGGATGCGAGATACGTTAGGCGTCGCCCTTGTCCTTGGCGGCGGCGCGTTCTGCTTCGGCTTCCATGATGTAGTCGTCTGTCGTGCGCATCTTGGGGCGCTCGCCAAGCTTCATCGGGTCGTTATCGGATTCCGACATCGCGAAGACCCGGCAGTTGTCGCACATCCGAATGAGATCGACCTGCGCCGTACCCTGGAACATCGAGTGGCGGCCTTCGAGCTTGGCGACGATCGTCTCGATGGTGCTCTTCGTGCCGAACGGTTTTGAGCAGCGGATGCACTCGAACGGTTCTTCTTCCTTGACCGTCTCCGGGGTGAGCCCGCCGGCAAAGTTGTAGCGCGGCTCCAGTTGGATGACTTTTTCGGGGCAGGTCGCGACGCAGAGACCACATTGCACGCAGGCCGCTTCCGTGAAACTCAGCCGCGGCTTGTCATCGTCGGCATTGAGCGCCGCCGCCGGACAGGCGCCGACACAGGCAAGACACAACGTGCAGCCTTCGACGTTGATGTCGAGGCGACCGTAGGGTGCACCAGCGGGGAGCCCGATGACGTCCGCCGGCTGCGGCGCCATTTCGTGCAGGGCCGATAGCGCCAATCGCGCGACATCGCGTTTGCCACCTTCCGGCGCGAAGGCGCGACCGGCAATCTGGTCCAGCGGACGTTCGCCATAGAGCGTCGCTTCGACCGCGTCCGGATCGTCTTCGATAAGCAGCGCGATCCGGTCGCCGGTATAGCCGAGGCCATCAAGCATGGCGCGGGCAAGGTCGCTTTGTGCCGTGAGCGCAGCGAGTTCCGGCATCTTGGCCGGCGACGCGAGCAGGTTGACGCGCTGGAAACCGAACGCGAGCGCCGCCGTGATGGTATCGTGGCCAACCTCCGTGACGGCGTGCAGGCCGAGGGGAATGATGTTCGCCGGTAGACCGCGTCCATAGCGCGCCATGGCTGCAATGAGGTCAGCACCATGCTGCTCGTCATGCAGCAGCAGTTCGGGCGCAGCGCCACCGGCGCCACGGTAGGCTGCAGCCAGGATTTGCAGGCGGCGCAGGAGATCATGACGGGTCGGATAATCGTATGTGACAGCGCCGGTCGGGCAGCTCGCGCTGCAGTTGCCGCAGCCGCCGCAGATGCCGGGATCGATCTCAACGATATCGCCAGCGGATTGGATCGCGCCTTTCGGGCAGGCGTCGATGCAGTTACGACAGCCGATCTTGCCGCTCCGGCTGTGCGCACAGATGTCGGCATCATAGGAGACGTAGATCGGCTTTTCGAATTCACCGACCATGTCGGAAATCTTGAACATCGCCTCGGCGAGACCCGCTGGCTGGGACGGGTCGGCACGCAGGTAGCCATCGCGGCCATCGCCGTCGATGAACAGCGGCGCATCGCCGGTCATATCGAAGATCAGATCACATGTGGTGGCCGCACCATCGCGCAGCGGCTCGAAGCGGATCTCTTGGCGCGAGGACGGGTCGATCGAACCATAGGAATCGATATTGAGCTCAAAGCCGCCGAGACTGCCGCGAGCGCCGCGAATCTTGCCGGTGTGAACCGGAACATTGGCGACGTTAAGCGGCATCGCGTCATCGGCATCGAGCAACAGGACGGACACACTGAGCCGATCCGCGAGCTGTTTTGCGACATCAAGCGCCACCTGGCCGCGTCCATAGACAAGGCATTGGCCAGCGGATGTGATCGACATCAGGCGCGTCGGCTGCGTTTCGAATTCGGCGTCGGCGATCAGGGCGGCCATTTTCGGCAGCGCCGCCGCGCCTTGCGCACTCCAACCGGCGCGCTCACGAATATTGACGAAACGCGCACCCGGATGCCCGGCGTCACCGGCGACCTCATCGAACAGCGGCGCTTCCTGCGTGCACGCGACCAGCGGTCGATTGCCGGACTGCAGCGCCGCCTCGAATACGGACAGATCGCGCCGGCAAAGCAACGAGCAAACTTTGAGCGCCGAGCTGCGACCAAGCGCATTTCCGAGCGCCGCGCCATCGATCGACATCGTGCCGGCGCAATCACAGACCAGCAGCGACGCCTGCTCCGTAGCCCCATCAAGTTTTGTTGTCATGCTCTTCTTGAACTTTCCGGCTGTCTCGGCCGCGCCAACTCATTTATACTGTGCGACGAAAGTCTAATGCGTATCGACGACATCGCAGAGCCAGGACCGCCCGGCAATTCGTCGCAATCTATGGCTTTTATCATGTTCAGTGAAGTAGTAGAACGACGATACCATGTATTCGCAGTGCGTTAGGGAGGTCTGTTTGTCGACCATCGAGCGAACGACTTCATTGACCGTCGGCGTTGTCATTGCACGCGAACCCATTGACCACCCCTGGCAGGACTTTCGCTGGCGGCCGGTCGAACTGCTGATCGGCCACCCGAAGCTTGCCATCGGTGACACGATCACGGAAACGGAACAGCAAACGCAATTCTTCGGTGGCAGCTTCACGATCGAGCTGCATCGCAAGGAAACATCCGGTTACCTGGTCAATCTCGAAAATGATCCGCCGGTCGTCTACATCGTGATGCGCGAAGCCGAAGACGATGATCCCGATGATGCGCTGCCCGTCATTGTCGAGATGGTCACCGTGACGCCATTCGAAGCACAGGATTTTCTCGATTCGGGCGAGGACATCGTTGAGCCGCTGACGATGCCGGAACCGTTGGTCGCATGGCTGCAGCGGTTCGTTGCCACGCACCACGAGGAAGAAGTTTTCATCAAGCGCAAGCGGGACAAACTCGATATCCGCAATGAGAAATTCGGCCAGGAACCAATCGATCAGATCCGCCGACGCCAGAGGCGCCAGTAGCATGCCCGAGAACCCGACGACGCCGCCGGACGATCCCGAGCGTGGTGGCAGTTTCCTAAAGCGCTGGTCTGAGCGAAAGGCCAATGCCGCGGTCGAGCAGGCCGAGCCGTCGCCAGAGAGTATCACCGGCGCAGACCCGGTTGAGCCGCCCGTCGACGGTGATGCGACCGTCGCCGAAGAAGCACCGCCACCGGTCACCGAAGCCGACCTCGAGGGCCTGACTTACGAGTCCGACTACACGAAATTCATGGGTGATCAGGTGCCGGATGCGCTGCGCCGGCGGGCGCTGCGCCAGTTGTGGCGGTCCGACCCGATCCTCGCCAATCTTGATGGCCTGTGCGACTACGACGACGATTTCACGGATGCCGCGCTGGCGGTCAAGGTGCTGCAAACAGCGCACAAGGTTGGCCAAGGTTATCTGACCGACGAGGAAGTCGCCGCCAATCGAGCCCGCGGCACACCGTCGCCAGCCTCGGATGACGCCGAAGAGGCCGACGAAAGCGGCGAAGACGACAGCGAAGATATGGACGATGTCGACGTTGATGAAGCTGAGGCGACGGTCACGGCATGCGTGTCAACAGACGATCCTGAGCCGGAAGTGGCCGAAGCCGGCCCTGCCGTCGCTGTCGACGAGAAAGCAACGGATACCACGCAGAGCTAATCCTGATCCGGCTCCAGGCTGGCGTCGGCGAGGTGCTGGCGCAGCATTTCGGCATACTGCTTGGTCATGTGATCGACAAATTTTTCGTGGTCGTCGATATTCATCACCGTTTTGGCGACATGGGCATTGTAGCGCGCGGCGGCAAACAGGAACGCCAAGTGCAGCTCAGTGGCAAGAATGGTACGGTTTTCCCGGTTGGCGACGTCGATGAACTTGTCTGCGACCTTGAGAAAGGCAGCTGTGTCCAATTTGCCGTCTCGGCGCGCTGCACGCCGTTCCGCGCGATTGCCTTCCATTTCGTCCATCACGCCCAACCCCTTCAACTTTCCTTGATTTGCGCCATTGCTGTTGCCTGCCATATCACGATTTACCGAACGGTGATGTGTTTGGGATTAAATCTGTGCCCTGAGCTTGCCGGAATTGCCAAATACGGGTGCTTGATTGGAAGATTTTCGAACCGCAATCATCTGTTGTAAAAGTTGTTGCGATTCGAGACGGATCGGTCAGGCGCGGGGGCGCGCCATCCGGTCAAACCAGAGGGGAGCAGGCCAAACATGCCGCTGATGCGTTTTGCCCAGCCTGTGTTCAAGCCTGTCTTCGCGTGCGCGCTGATCGGCTCGCTGCTCACGGGGTGCGCCAAGGTTGAGATCGCCGCGCCGCATATGGCACCGATCCCGAAGGAAGCGCGCATGCTGCTGGGCCGCAAGGCGATGACGGCAAAATCTCCTATTTTTGTGCGTATTTTCAAGGCCGAGTCGGAGCTGGAGGTCTGGAAACAGCGCAACGACGGGCATTTCTATCATTTTAAGACCTATCCGATCTGCAATTGGTCTGGCGGCCTCGGACCGAAACTGCGGCAAGGCGACAAGCAGTCGCCGGAAGGCTTCTACCGGGTCAATCGCCATCAGATGAACCCGAACTCGAAGTTTCACCTGTCGTTTGACCTCGGTTATCCGAACGCCTTCGACAAGGCGCATGGTCGTACCGGCGATTTCCTCATGGTGCACGGCAAGTGTCGCTCGGCCGGCTGCTACGCAATGACCGATGCCGTGATGGAAGAGATCTACGCTTTGGCCCGTGAGGCTTTTTCAGGCGGCCAAAAGGCCTTTCACGTCCATGCCTTCCCGTTTCGCATGACGCCGGAAAACCTCGCGCGCTTCCACGGCGACCGCAACACGCATTTCTGGCGCTCGCTGAAGGCCGGCTACGACTATTTCGAAGTCACGCGCAAAGTGCCGAACGTAGTCATTTGCCGCCGCCGCTATCACGTCAACGTCGAATGGGATGGTCCGCGGCTCAATCCGCGTGGTGCCTGCCCACGCTTCGTTCGAGGACCGGTCGTGCCGTTCGTGGCGCCGCCTGGCTCGCAACCCAATCGCGCGCATCTGCCGGTTCCAACGGCGCCGACGCCAGTCCTGCAACCAGCCGTCAGCCCGCAACGTGCCGCCATCGGCCAGCCCCGCTATAACCAGCGGATGAGCCTTGCCCCGCGGGCCAAACAGCGACCGGCTTCAATCAACGACCTGCTGCGTCAGCGGCTAAATTAGAACGTTTTCAGACGACCTATTGAGCTCAGCTGTTTAGCTTAGCTCTTGTGCTTCATCGCGAGGCGGCCGACAATCGGGCGCATTCGCAGATGCTAGTGCGGCCCATCGCTGTGCTGGCCCCAAGCACACAAAGAGACGCATATCTTGACCTATAAACTGGGCATCGCCGGCCTCGGCGCAATTGGCATGAAAGTCGCTGGCATGATCGACGGCGGCCGTATCCCCGGCATCGAGCTGGCGGCGGTTTCAGCCAACAACAAGCCACGCGCGGCCGAGAAAGTCACCGCTTTTGCCGCACCGCCCGTTGTCTGCACGCTGGCAGAACTGAGCGATCACGCCGATATCATCATCGAATGTGCGCCAGCCAGTGTCTTCGCCGAGGTTGCCGGGCCTGCCGTCGAGAAGGGCCGCATGTTCATGCCACTGTCCGTCGGCGCGCTGCTCAACCACATGGATCTTGTCGACCGGGCCCGCGAGACAGGCGCACGCATCATCGTGCCGACCGGCGCCATTGTCGGTCTCGATACGGTGCGCGCCATGGCCGTCGGCGAGATCGCCAGCGTCCGCCTTGAAACGCGCAAGCCGCCGAACGGGCTGTCCGGCGCGCCGTACCTCGTCGAGAACAACATCGATGTCGACAATCTCAGTGAAGCATTGTGTGTTTTTCGCGGCAATGCGCGCGAGGCGGCCCGGGCCTTTCCCGCCAATGTCAACGTGGCGGCAGCGCTTGGGCTTGCAGGGGTTGGTCCTGAAAAGACGACAATCGAAGTGTGGGCTGATCCGGCGATGGACCGCAATCAGCAGACCGTGACGATCGAATCCGACACGGGCGAAGCCACCATGCAGATCCGCAATGTCCCATCGGTCGAGAACCCGCGAACCGGCAAAATCGTCGCCAACAGCGTGATCGCGACACTCGACCGGCTAACGGCACCGCTGGTCGCCGGGACCTGACGCACCTACCCGGCAATCACCCCGTCGCCCTCAAGCGCGATGATGAGCTTGACGAGGTCCTCGGCAACGGGTGCCGTCTTGTGCGTGGTCTGGTTGGTGTAGACCCAGACCACTTCGCCGCTGGCGCGGAAATCTTCGGCGTCGCGACCGTGCATCTCGAAGTCGAAACGGATCGACGATCGCCCGATCCGCCCGGCTTTGACGCAGACATCGATTTCCTCATCGAACTCGACGGGCTTGGCGTATTCGACCAACGTCTTGACCGTATGGAAGTCGTGGCCGGTGCGCACCGTCTCGTCCTTGTAGGCATAGGGCAACGCCCTGAGATACTCGGTAATGCCCTGATCGAAGAAGGTCAGATAGTGCGCGTTGTAGAGGATGCCCTGACCATCGATCTCGGAGTAGCGAATCCGAAACCGATGCCAGAAATTATAGTCACTGCGCGCCATGCGATTCCTCGAATTCTAAGCCGGTTTGCGCCCGACAATCAGTTTCGTCATGCTCGGGATCAAATCGCCGACGGATTCGACCTCAAAGCCCGTTTCCTTGAGCGCATCGGACAACCAGAACGTCGAAATCGACTGCGCTTCCGGCGTGAAGGCCATGTGCTGCAACTGCCAAAGTGCAGCCAGCGTCGGCCCGCGACGATCTTTCTCGATCATGAAGTCATGGATCATGAGGACACCGCCGGGCTCCAGCGACTCCCACGACCATTTCAGAAGATCCGAAATCTTGTCACCCGGCACACCGCTCAGCAGGTAAGACATCAACACCGCATCCTGCTCCGTCGGCCAGGTCGATTCAAGCGCGTTGCCCGGCACATAGCGCACGCGGTTGATCATGTCGGCTTCGGTGACAAAGCGCCAGCCAATCTCGGCGACATTTGGAAAATCGATGATCGTCGACTGCAGTTCGGGATAGGCTTTACACAAACTGATTGTCATCGCGCCGGTCCCGCCACCGACATCAAGCAGCGTTTTGGCTTTCGACAGATCAACCGTACGGGCCAGCGTGCGCCCGGGTCCAAGCGAACCGGAGTGCTGCGACTCGCTATAAAGCGTTGCCTGCTCGCCATCTGACATCCAGTGCGCGTAGGAATCGATTGCTTCCGGGTCTTGCGTACCATCGAGGACATCGTTCAGCTGCTGCATGAACGGGTACATCTGCTTGTCGATCTGATAGCGCAGATAGTCGCCGAAATCGTAACGCGCGCCCTGAACCATGAACTGCTCAGCTGCCGGCGAATTGGAATATGCGCCATCTTCGAATTTTACGGCGCCGATGCTGGTCAGCGCAGTTATGATCGTCAGGATGCGGTTGCGCGGCACTTTGGTTGCCTTGGCCAAACCATCAATCGAATTGATGCCTTCGGAGAGCCGTGAGAACAGGTCGATATGCAATGCACCGAACAGCGCTTTCGACGCCATGAATCCAAATGCAACCCGCGATAATTCCTCAGACGTTTCCAAAAGTGTTTCGCTCACAAGCAACCTCTTCGTGCGAAGGACATCGCGTCGGCGATGTCGAATTTCAGCAATCAACGGTCGCTTTTACTACATAGTAGTCTGGAAACAAAATCGCGTGACACCGGTTCATTCAAAGACAATCGGTGCGTCGCCTGCCTGCCACTTGGCATATTTTTTCATAACGTCAGCAAATCGCTGTGATGCCAGCCATTCGCTCAGCCAACGGATTAAATTGAGCCATGGCTGGGCGTCAAACCAGGTTCGGTCGACGTTCGCGAACTGGCGCACGAACGGAAATATCGCCGTGTCAGCAAGCGACAGGCGTTCGCCAAACAGGTAGGTGGTGCCGCTGAGTTGGGCGTCGAGTTCGGTGAGGAACACCGCACCCGCGGCACGGGCCTCGAGGCCTTTTTCGGGCGTATCGCGCGAGGCGTACTTGTATGCGTCGAGGTTGGGCTTGAAAGCGGTGTCACAACGCGCAATCAGCGCCATCATGGCGTCGCGATTGCCGTCGGACGGCGACAACCAGCCTTCCGGATCGTGTTGCTCGAGTGCCCACAGCATGACGTCGAGGCTCTCTTCGATGACGCCGCCGTCCGGTGTCATGACGACAGGCACCGTCCCCTTCGGCGACGCCGCCAGGAATTCCGGCGCCTTGTCGCGCAGCACAATCTCGCGCAACTCGCACGCCTGCCCACTGGCATGCAGTGCCAGACGTGCGCGCATCGCGTAGGGGCAGCGGCGGAAGCTATAGAGAATGGGGAGATCGGCAGACATGGTCATGAGATAGGCGGCGACGGCGGCAAGGTCAAATCGCTAATGGCGTCCGGACATCCCAACCAACCTCAATGACTGCCGTGGCAGTGCTTGTACTTTTTGCCGGAGCCGCATGGGCACACTTCGTTGCGCTTGACCTTGCCCCAGGTTGCCGGGTCGTTGGCGTCACGCTCGTCTTCGGACACGCGCGTGCGGATCGGTGCCTGACGCGCCGCTTCTTCTTCGGCGTCGAGATAGGCACGGCTTTCACCGGCAATGGCTGCATCAACCAAGGCGAGTTCTTCGTAGGCGGATTCCGGCATCATGTGCTCAGCCGTCATCTCCGGCGGCATGCCGCCTTCGTCTTCGTAGGTTTCTTCCGCGAACGGGTCGAGATGCATCAACTGGCCGGTGACGACTTCACGCAGCTTGTCGAGCATGGCCTCAAACAGGACGAACGCCTCTGTCTTGTACTCGTTCAATGGATCGCGTTGACCAAACGCCCGGAACCCGATCACTTCGCGCAGGTGCTCCAGCGTCACAAGATGCTCGCGCCAGAGATGGTCGAGAATCTGCAGCAGAATCGATTTCTCGACTTCGCGCATGCGCGCCGCACCGACCGCAGCCGGTGAACGGTCCGGAACTTCTTCAACCTGATTGACCAGGGCCTGCGCGGTCAAATAATCCGACACGAACTGGTAACCAATTTCTCCGGTCTGCTGGCGCACGGCTTCTATGTCGACGCCGTTGAGCCGCACCTGCTCGGAGTTCTGGGTTATCAGAAATTCGCCGATGTTTTCCAGATTGGTACCCGGATCACCCAGGTAGCCGGAAAGCTTTGCTTCACTCTCGACGAATTCGAGCAGGCCTTTGGCGCCCTCGTAACCCTCAAGTGTCGCCTTGCCGACGTCCTCGATCTTCTTGTCGAAGGCCTCCGTCGATGCTGCGATAAGGCGCTCGCGAATCTCTTCATCGGCAATGCCCTCTTCCGCCGCCCACTCATCAATAGGCAGGTCCAAGCCAAAGATTTCCGTGACCTGCTCCTTCAGACCTGCAATGTCCCATTGCTCGGCGTAGGCCTTCGGCGGCACGTGCTTTTCGACCAGGGACTCGATGAGCTCTTCGCGCATGTCGTTGACCGTCTGGCTGACATCGTCGACGGCCATGATATCGATGCGCTGCTCGAAGATGACCTTGCGCTGGTCATTCATCACGTCATCGTATTTAAGGATCTGCTTGCGCATATCGAAGTTGCGCGCTTCGACCTTTTTCTGCGCCATCTCCAGCGATTTATTCATCCAGGAGTGGCTGATCGCCTCGCCGCGCTTGAGGCCGAGCGTCTTGAGGACGCTGTCCATCCGGTCCGACCCGAAGATCCGCATCAGGTCATCCTGCAGCGACAGGTAGAACTTCGATCGCCCTGGATCGCCCTGGCGGCCGGAACGGCCGCGCAGCTGGTTGTCGATGCGCCGGCTCTCGTGACGCTCCGTACCGATCACGAACAAGCCGCCCGGGTGCGTAACCGTCTTGGCATCGCGGCCCCCCTTGGCCGGCTCAATCTCGAATGTCTCCTCAGCGGCCAGGACTTTCTCTCTTCCCGTCGCGATCTCGGCCTTGATCGCTTCGATCTTGGCCTCTCTTTCGGGCCCCTCCCCGAGACCTTCGGTCTCGGCCTCGACCCGCATCTCGAAATTGCCGCCAAGCTGGATGTCGGTGCCGCGGCCGGCCATATTGGTCGCGATCGTAATGGCACCGGGCGCGCCGGCATCGGCAATAATCTTGGCCTCCTGCTCGTGATAGCGCGCGTTCAGCACCTGGTGCTTGACGCCTTTCTTTTCGAGCATAGCGGCGAGCAGCTCACTCTTTTCGATCGACGCCGTACCAACCAGAACCGGCTGGCCACGCTCCTGCGCGCGCTCGATCTCGACGATGATGGCGTCCCACTTCTCTTCTTCTGTCCGGTAAATCTCGTCATCGTCATCGAAACGGGCAATCGGCCGGTGCGTTGGCATCTCAAGGACATCGAGGCCGTAGATGTCCATGAACTCGCTGGCTTCGGTGGCAGCGGTGCCGGTCATGCCGGCGAGCTTTTCGTAGAGCCGGAAGTAGTTCTGGAAGGTGATCGACGCCAGGGTTTGGTTTTCAGGCTGGATCTCAACGTGTTCCTTGGCTTCCAACGCCTGGTGCAAGCCTTCCGAATAGCGGCGCCCGGCCATCATGCGCCCGGTAAACTCGTCGATGATGACGACTTCGTTGTTGCGCACGATGTAGTCGCGGTCGCGCATGAAGAGCGTGTGCGCCTTGAGGCCCTGGTTGACGTGGTGAACAATCGAAACGTTTTCGACGTCGTAGAGCGAACCCTTCACCAGGCCTGCTTCACCAAGCTTTTCCTCGATCCAGACATTGCCGGCCTCGGTCAGCGAAACCTGACGCTGCTTTTCGTCAAGCTCGAAGCACTCCTTGTCCTTGATCAGCTCCGGCATATAGGCATCGACGGTGTTGTACAGTTCAGCCTTGTCCTCCACCGGACCAGAAATGATCAGCGGTGTTCGCGCTTCGTCAATCAGGATCG
>JAGDYV010000067.1:0-9914 GCA_049116495.1 Hyphomicrobiaceae bacterium
CTGCAGGGCCTGATGGGGCGCTACTACGCCGAAGCTGAAAAGATGAACGCCAAGGTCGCACAGGCCATGGAGGAGCACTACAAGCCGCGCGGCGCCGGCGATGACGTGCCGACCGAGCCGGTCAGTGTCGCCGTTGCGCTCGCTGATAAACTCGACACGCTCGTCGGCTTCTGGGCGATCGACGAGAAGCCGACCGGCTCCGGCGATCCCTACCAGCTGCGCCGCGCCGCCCTCGGCATCATTCGAATCGTGCTGGAGAACGATCTTCGCGTGCCTCTTGGAATTGAGGTAGATGCCGCTTGGAAACAGCATGCGGCGCACAATCCTGCTGCCACCGACCAGCGTGACGTCCGCGACGATCTCCTCTCCTTCTTCGCCGATCGCCTCAAAGTGCACTTGCGTGAGGAAGGCGTGCGCCACGACCTGATCGACGCCGTGTTCGCGCTGCCCGGCCAGGATGACCTTGCGCTGATCGTCAAACGCGTCGAGGCACTCGCTGATTTCCTCGACACCGACGACGGCGAGAACCTGCTGGCCGGTGCCAAGCGCGCCGCCAACATTCTCGCTATCGAAGAAAAGAAAGACGGTACCGCATTTGACGGCGCGCCGACGGGCGACCTGCTCAACGAACCAGCTGAGCGCGCCCTGGAAGCCGCCATCGCCAAGGTCAAGTTCGACACCCGGGCTGCGATCGATGTCGAGAATTTCGAAGGCGCGATGCGCGCTCTCGCCGAACTGCGCGCGCCGGTTGACAAGTTCTTTGACGACGTCAAGGTCAACGCCGACGACTCGGCCGTGCGCGAAAACCGCCTCAAACTGCTCTCCGAGATCCGCGCTGCGACGCTGACGGTCGCCGATTTTTCGAAGATTGCGGGCTGAGCACCGCGGTGCTGCGCGCCGGTTTGCCGGCGTTCCCAGCGTAGATCTGAAACCGCCCCTGTCCGTTTGGCAGGCGGTGCCGGCTGATCCGACGCCTGCGTTGCACCGCTGGCCTTGGGCCAAAAATCGTTCGCAGGGCTCACTTTTGACCAAATCAGCGATATGATGAACGCGGATCATGCATATCGTGCGTTCGTCAATCAGTGGCTCGCTCAAAGCGGCACGCATGCCAAGGTTCATTTTTGGTTCAGTCAGCTTGCGGTAGATTGCATTGAACAGATCGATTTGAAGCCAAGCCCACCAATGCAGGAGGTGGCAATGCGCATTTTGATTGTCGTTATGTTTTTGGTGACCGGCTGCGGAACAAGTTGGGCCGCCGATCGTGTCGCCCTGGTGATCGGCAATGGCGAATACGCCGTTCAGCCGAAACTGCGCAATCCGGTGTCAGATGCTGTCGCTGTCGCGGAGAAGCTTCGCGGTGCCGGTTTCGACGTTACGCTTGGCACCGATCTGACCTTCGATGACATGCGTCGAACAATCAATCAGTTCGCCGCAACGCTGCCACGGGCCAAGGCGGCATTGGTTTTCTTCGCCGGCCATGGCGTGCAGGTTGACGGCGAAAACTATCTCATTCCGGTCGATGCCGACATCCAGCGCACCACCGATCTTACCTGGCAAACCGTCGCCGTATCGACCCTGGTCAGCGAGTTGGAGGCCGCCGGTCGCACCAGTATCTTCATCCTTGATGCCTGCCGCAACAATCCGGGATTGGCACGACGGTTGCGCGGCCTGTCAACGCGCTCGCGCACCCTTCAGGTCGGCCGCGGACTGGCGCAGATCTCAGCGCCCGACGGCAGCTATGTCGCCTTTTCGACAGCGCCCAATACCGTCGCGCTCGATGGCGAAGGCAAACATAGCCCGTTCGCCCAGGCACTGATCAAGCACCTGCCGACGCCCGGGCTGGACATCGCGCTGATGATGCGCCGCGTCCGCCGCGACGTCCGCACGAGCACCAAACGCCAACAAACGCCGTGGGATAGTTCGTCACTAACCCAGCCGTTTTATTTCTTCCCGAAGGCGGCCGAGAGTGCCAAACCCAAGGCGCGCCCCCGCTCCGGCCCGACACAGTTGGAGTTGAGTTATTGGGATTCAGTCAAGAACAGCAAGAACACCCGCCTGATCGAAAGCTATCTCGGCAAATACCCGAAAGGGCATTTCGCCGACCTCGCCAGTATTCTCGTCCAGGAATTGAAGCGGGAATGGAACAACGAGGCCAAGCAGGAGCTTGCCGAGCGCAAGGCTCGGCAAGCGGCGCAAGACCGCCTGCGAGCCAAGCGCGAGCACGAAGCTGCGCTCAAGAAAGCCACCGAAGCGAAACGCGAAAGCGCCTACAAGAAGGCGCTCGCTGACGCCAAGGCTGCGCGGCAGGCACAGCAACAAGCCGAAGCAAAACTGCAGCAGGCGCAGGCCCGGGCGCGGGAGGCGCAGGAACAGGCAGCACTCGCCCGCCAGCGACGCAAGGTCGAGATCGACAAGTCCGAAAAGGATAAGGTGCGCATAGCAGCCTTGCCGTCCGCCAAGACATCGCCAGATGACGGCCAGAATCAGCGCGCGACCCACAAGAAATTGCAGCAAGCTTTGAAGCGACTTGGTTGCTATCGCGGCCGGCTTGACGGCCTCTGGGGCGCCGGCAGCCAGCGCGCGCTGGTACGGGCAATCGGGTCGAAGCGCGCCACGCAAGGTCTGACCACGGAAGTCTTGGCGTTGGTGCAGGCGAGCGGCAGGTCATGCGCGATCGCAAGGAAACCGGCGCGGACGGTCACGCCTGCCCGGTCCACGCCGCGCCGCACCACGCGCAGCAAAACCGTGCGGCGACAAAAGAAGAACGTTCAGAATACCTATGAGTGCCGCGAATGGCGCGTCTGCGTCAGCACCCGCGGCAGAGGTGATCCCACCGGTGGACACACCGCACGGAATTGTTTCTTCCGGCCAAAGGGTTGCGTTTATTGATCCGGTGCAGGACGATCGGCTTCGCCAGCTTGGTCCCATGCGCATGGCACCGCGAGCGGTCCGCGAAACGCCCAGCCGCCAAAAGTGACACAGTCGTCCGTCGCCAACCGCAGTCCGGGCAATGCTGCGAACAGTTTCGGCAGCGCCACTTCCGCGATCAGGCAGCGCGACGCCCAGGCGCCCGCGCAATAGTGCGGCCCGGCGCCGAACGAGATCGACTTCGCCACATCCCGCGTCACATCGAATTGATCGCCACGCTCAAACACCGCTTCATCGCGATTGCCCGAACCGAACATCAGGAACACCCGGTCGTCCGGCTCGAAGACAACGTCACCCACTTGATAGCGTTGCGCCACGCGGCGTGGCGACATGCCGATCGGCGAGATCCACCGCGCATATTCTTCGAACACCTTGAGCCAGGGCACCGTGCCATCCAACACCATCCGCAGCTGCCCGGGATGGCTGAGCAGCGCCCAGGCGGCGCCCGCGATCGCATCGCGCGGTTCGTTCTGGCCACCGGAAATAGCGAGTTTGATGTTGGCGCGGATCTGCGCGTCAGACAGCCCCGCCCGCAGCTGCACGGACAGTAGCGACATGTCCGGCGCCTGTGTCACAACAGGTATCATTTCATCGATGTGCCGGTCGATCGATCGCGTGCAGTCGTGACAGGCCGCTTCGATTGCCGGGTCTCCAAGGTAATTGGCGCAACCATCGATCATGCCCTGGCTTACCCGGTTCATCTCGGCGAAGTGCATGTTGGTTAGGCCGGTGATCGCTTTCAGCGCCTCGGCTGAAACCGGCATCGCAAAGTCTGTCACCAGGTCGCCGCCATTGCGCGTCGCCAGGTCTTGGAGAATACGGTCCGTCTCGCGCTCGAACTGCGCCTTCCACACGTTCTTGACCGTCTTCGGTGACACGCTCGGAAAGATCGCGTGGCGTTCGGCCATGTGCGCTTCACCATCCTTGCGCATCATGTTCTGTCCCATCAGCGTGGTCATCAGGCCATCCGGTTGATCGGATGAAAACACCTCGATTTTCTTTTCATTTTCGAAGATGTCATCGCGCCGGGTGATCAGCGTCGCGCCAAGTTGCGGCACGTAGGCAATCGGCCGGTCGCGCCGCATCCGCGCAAAATCATCATAGGGGTCGGCCCAAAACGTCTTCGGGTCGATATCGAATTGCGGTGCGCTCGACATGGGTTTCCTGCTCGTTGGCATTGACCATCGCTGCAACGAACGCCAGGCGCCGGACAGCAGTTTGCAGCTTAGGCCGATGCCTCATGCGGAGTCGACAGCTTCGAAGCGGGTGTCGAAAGCACCATGTCGAGCTGCAGCACTCGGGGGCAATGACGGTTGGCTTCGCGTTCTTCGCTGCCTATACCTTCTGTGCGAGTTCTAAGTTATCGAAATTCAAAGGGAGGAATTTTATGTACGCGCGCGTAACAACGATAACGGCAAAGTCCGGCAGAGTTTCAGATATGGCGGCCAAAATCCCCGAGCTTCGGCCGCAACTCAAATCTATTGCAGGACTTATTTCCAATCATGTCGCCTGGCGGGAGGATGGACAGTGCGTTGTCATGGCAGTTTACGATACACAGGCATCCGCTGAGGCGGCCGCAGCACAAATCCAGGGTATCTTTGCCGGCATGGCTGACCTGATGGCGGCGCCGCCACAAGTCGAGGCCTATGACAACGCTGAGAACCTGCTTGAATAGCCGCCTCGGTTCTGTTGGATCGACGGGGCGGCGCATCAGCGATGTGCTTCGGTTTACGGGCCTTGACCTTTCAGCAGATACGTCATCGTCGGTTGATGACCCTTGATCTCGATCTCCCCTCGCGGCTCTGCCCGATACTTGTCTGACAGAGAATTCCAGGCGCTCGCGGAGATCTGGATCTCGTCAGGCAATCCTTCGGATTCCATACGGCTTGCGACGTTCACGGTGTCACCCCAAAGATCATAGGCGAACTTTTGCTTGCCTATGACACCGGCGACGACGGCACCGGAATGGACACCGATACGCAGCTTCAGATCCAATCCGTGCTGCGCACGAAATTCGCCGAACGCGTCACGCATGCCAAGCGCCAGACAAGCGATCTGTTCGACATGGTCGGCCGAACTTTCTGTCAAGCCGGAGGCGACCATGTAGGAATCACCAATCGTCTTGATTTTCTCTGCGCCGTTCGCCTCGACCAGCGCGTCAAACCGGGAGAACAAGTCGTTGAGCAGCGCGACGAGATCGGCGGCTGGCATCTGTCGGGACATGTTTGTAAAGCCGACCAAGTCGGCAAAGAGCACGGTCACGGCCTCTCGGTGATCGGCGAGCGGTTCCTCGCCGGCCTTTAGGCGTTCCGCGACTTCCGCCGGAAGAATGTTGAGCAGGAGTTGGTCGGATCGCTGCTTCTCACGCTGCAGCATTTTCTCCAGTTGAAACGCCCGCCGGTTCATGATGTCGACGAGATAGGCAAAGCCAATGACAAAGCCGGCGCCGCCTCCGATCCATGCCAGCGCGTTGATGATCTCAAACCGCGTCGCACCGGCAAACGCCATTGTGAGCAGCGGCAGCACGATGAGCGGCAGGACAATAACGACGGCTTGCCAGAACTTGTAGACAAACATCGGAATGAAAATCATGCCGAGGATGAAGCCACTGACACCTGCGAGGAACCCTTCAGGCAACCGCGCCAGAACTAAACCGAATCCGATCGCGACCGTCGAATAAACCGCCAAGGCTAGCCAAGGTATGTGTGAAGGTTGGTCGCGAATGATCGGTAGATAAGTGAGCCCGATGGCGATTGCGAAAGCGGCAATGACGACCAGTCGGATCGGCCCGGTCTTTTGCAGCGCATTTGGGTCAAGCATAAGATCCCAGAACTGATAACCGAGAAACGCTGCGATCCCAATGGCACTTCCCAGCCGTAGGAGCGGGAGAATGCGCAACGCCATTCGCTCTGCAAATTCGGTTTCCTCGTCATGGGAAAGCTTGATCGGGGCCCAGCTGTTTTCGTTTGCGCGCATTATATGGCTCAGGTTCGAGGATCGTGACTGAAAGCGATAGCACAGGACGTGCACGTACTTCATCTTGCAGGACGAATGTCCCGCAGCCTTGATCAATTATGAATGTCGGCTTCGGTTCCGACCAGACGACCGAGCGCTCCTTTCTATCAGGCACTCCAATTAACCAAGCCACGCAGAAATCCCCGCTCTCGAAACGCGCGATAAAATATTATTTATCCCGTCCATTGAAGGGCCGCTGACCGGTGGCGACCATCAGAGGGGGCGGGCTGCAGGTCACGCGCCAGCGCAACGTACGCGCGGCGTTAAAAGTGACGCCCTGCCGTCCTGCCTGTGGTGCAAGTCCCAGGTGCCCGCAGCTTAAAAGAGGCGTGACTCAGCGAAAAATCCTGCACGGGGTGACAGCACGTCGCTCAAAAATAAAATTAGGATGCGGTGTGCTGTTGCCCCGTACCCTTCGACTGAGCATCCCTTCGGCGGCCCACCGCGCGAGGCGTGGCAGCATGTTCGATTGCCGGACGGAGCCCAGCGACATGTCACCAGCCATTGCACAAAAAGGCAGCATGTTGCCGCAATCTTGTTCTGGTGACGCTCTTCCCGACACCATAGACTCTCCCACGCGCGTATCGTCAAACCAGACGATCGCCACGAGGTTGCCTCATGACCCGCCATGCCTTCACCCTCCGGCCTGCGTCCGCCGCTGATGCGCCTGCCATCCAGGCGATCTACGCGCCGTTCGTCACTGACACCGTGATCTCGTTCGAAGAGGTGGCACCGACGGTCGATGAGATGGCCGCACGGATCGCATCGGTGCAGGAAGGCGGCCACACGTTTCTCGTCGCCGATGATGGCAGTGATATTGTGGGTTACGCCTATGCCGGCGCCCATCGCGCCCGTTCGGCCTACCGCGCCTCGGTCGACGTATCGGCCTACGTCGCGCCCGGCGCGCATCGTCGCGGGATCGGGCGCGGTCTCTACGAGCAGCTTCTTGCGGACCTCGCCGCGAAGAATTTTCACGCCGCTTTCGCCGGTATTACGCTGCCGAATGCGGCAAGCGTCGGTATGCACGAGGCGCTTGGCTTCACCCATGTCGGGACCTACCACGAAGTCGGCTTCAAGCTCGGCGCCTGGCACGACGTCGGCTGGTGGCAGCGCCTGTTGTAGGTGGTTTTTGGCTCACGGCGCGCACCGGCCAGCAGAGCTGGCCTGCGCCTCCGCGGGGGCTGCGCTAAGCGCCGGGTCGCATGCGCTCCCTGGTTAGTAACCTTGCAAGGTTGTGGGCACCAATGCAGCCGTCGCCCATCCGCAAAGGGGAATTTCGGTGACAGCGGACATGCTCACTTGTCGAAAAACCGCCCGACATTTGTTCTCTGAGCTCTTGAAGGAGGCACTTTTGCGAACAGGCGCCGGCCACTTCACTTTCCAGTGCATAGACGGCGACTTCCCAGGGAGCGCACGCGACCCGCGCCATTGGCGCGCCCCCGCGGAGGGCCAGGGCGCGTCAGCGCTCGGAGCGGCCCGTGAGCGAAACTATTGCGCCGTGTAGCCGCCATCGACGACCAGCCCGGAGCCGGTCATAAAGCCTGCATCATCGGACGCGAGAAACACGATGCCAAGCGCGATGTCATCGGCGACGCCGAGGCGGCCGATCGGGTGCATGTTGAGTGCCTGCTGGCGCGCCGTGTCGGTATCGTTCGAGCCGGCCATGTTGGCGCGTGCCGTGAACGTCTGCGCACCCATGTCGGTATCAATCACGCCTGGGTGGATCGAGTTGACACGAATGCGGTCGCCCTTGCGCCCGAACGACAGGGCCGTCGCCTTCGTAAATGTCGTCACGCCGCCTTTGGTCATCGAATAGAGCTGGTCGAGTTGCGAGCCGACCAGGCCGGCAATCGAGGCAAGATTGACAATCGCGCTGCCGTGTTTTGATGTCTTGGCGCTCTCGCGCAGCGCCGGCGCGCAATGCTTGGTGCCAAGGAACACGCCGGTTAGGTTGACCGATACCAGCCGGTGCCAGTCGTCAAGGCTGACCTCTTCGATGTCACGACCGAGAAAGACACCGGCATTGTTGACGAGAATATCGAGGCCGCCGTGCGCGTCGGTTGCCGCTTTGACCGCGGCGTCCCAATCGGCTTCGCTGGTCACATCAAGGCGCACGAAACGCGCGTCGCCACCGGCATCTGAAATTTCCTTCGCGAGCGCTTTGCCGGCGTCTTCAAGGACATCTCCGATCACGACTTTTGCGCCGGCTTCGACCATGCGCCGCGCCGTCTGCCCACCAATCCCGCGTGCTGCGCCTGAGAGCAGGGCCACCTTGCCATCCAACCTGTTCATTTTTTCCTCCAGCGTGATGATTGAACAGAATGGTAGGACGGGACGGTGCGCACCACAAACCGGCAGAACGACTTATCAGTCTGTCGCCTTTTTGCGACTGGTTTCCCAATTTGCGAATGGCGCCCGATACGTCACACTGCTCATCCCAACACCGATTGCGCGCAGTAGCCGGCAGCGGCATGGTGTCGATCGTCCAACCAAACTGAAAGCCATTCTCATGACTGAGCCGCAACCGCCGCTTCCTGGTTACACAATTTATGATCCGATAGATCCGTTCGAGCAGATTGCCGGCCCGTTCTTCTGGAAGAAGCTCGACGATGGCACGGATCATCTTGTCGTGCGCACCGAGCAGCGCCACGGCAACCGCCAGGGAGTTATCCACGGTGGCTTCTTGCTGACCATGATTGATCTGACGTTTGCCGTTGCAGCGAAGGAGCATCCTGATCAGCGCCTTGTTACGATTTCGCTCTCATCCGAGTTTGTTGCTGGCGGCGAAGTTGGCGCGCTCGTCGAAGCCAAGGCCGAGATCGTCCGCAATACGCGAAGTCTTTGCTTTCTGCGTGGCCAGGTTTCGGCCGGCGGCAATACGCTGCTCAACGCCAGTTGCATCTATAAGATCTGGCGTGATCGGTAGGCCAAGCCCAGCGTCATCGCGCCGCCATCATTTGGACCTCGAAAGCACTGATCCTGACGCTGAGCATTATCTTGTCCAAACACGCGGGCCGATAGTGGCGACACGGCAGCCTGGATCGGGGGGATCATGACACAGCAAAAGAAGCAGAACGAGTTTGTGCTCGAGACCAGTGATCAGGCGCGCGAAGCGGGCGGCATTTCGTCCGCCACGGTCATAACCGCTCTCGCCTCCTTCATCGCTTTGATCTTTTCCGGCATCTCACTCTATCAGACCGTTCTGAAGCGTGCGGAGGTGCGCGTCTTCGTGCCAGAGACCCTGTCCTATACGCGCGACCCGAACGGCTCCTTCGAGGTTCTGGCGGTGCCGGTCACGGTAATCAACAGTGGTGCGCGCGACGGCGTTGTCGTTTCGATGCAGCTCAAGATTAAGAATGAGGAAACCGGTTTCCAGCGCACTCTGAATGCGAGTTATGTAGCAGAAGAAGGTTACTTCTCGACCAAGGAGGATTACCGCGCCGGAATCTCGCGCCCGAAGCGCCCCTTCGCACCGCTGACGATCCCGGGACGTACCGGCCACTCCGCAACCGTGCTGTTCTATCCGCGAGAGTACAATGAGAAGCGGGTGGTTGCCAGCGCCGGCAAATTTTCGTTCGACCTGAGCTGGCAGACGTTGGCGGTCGACCCGATCCCCTACCTCAGCGAGTTGACGCCAGACAACGCAGTTCAGCGATTGACCTTCACGGCCGATTTGCCCGGCGTCTCGCGCTTTTTCGCGGGGCAGATGCTGTCCGGCAAATCCGTCCGCTTGTTCGTCAAGGCAGAGGCGAAATAGGTCCGCCGTGAGTGAAAAAACTACCAGCCGGCCTGTAAGCCGGGTTCTGTCTGGGCGCACCCGCAGGTGCGTCCGCGACGGCCATTCGTCTGGGGCGGCCATTGCTGGCTCCCTCAAGCAACCAACCCGGATGGTTGGTCTGAAAACGGACCTGACGCCAAGTTGCCTCGCGTCCGACCATCCCTATTCGGTTTTGCTCCCGGTGGGGTTTACC
>JAGDYV010000068.1:0-65439 GCA_049116495.1 Hyphomicrobiaceae bacterium
ATGGATCACGAAGACGACGATCCCGGCACGACCTGGAACGAGCGGGCACGCCAGGCGCATCCCGACCGCATGTCGCCGCGCATGGCCTGGCGGGCCATCCAGGCAGCCCTGCCGAAAGAGGCGATCATCTCCTCCGACATCGGCAACAACTGTGCAATCGGCAACGCCTATCCAACGTTCGAACAGGGCCGGAAGTACCTTGCACCAGGCCTGTTCGGTCCGTGCGGCTATGGTTTCCCTGCCATCGTCGGCGCAAAGATCGGTTGCCCGGACACGCCGGTTGTCGGCTTTGCCGGCGACGGTGCCTTCGGCATCTCGATGAACGAAATGACCGCCATCGGCCGCGAAGAGTGGCCGGCGATCACGATGGTCGTTTACCGCAACTATCAGTGGGGCGCGGAGAAGCGCAACTCGACACTCTGGTATGATGACAATTTCGTTGGCACCGAGCTCGATCTCGACGTGAGCTACGCCAAAATCGCCGAGGCCTGCGGCCTCAAAGGCGTCCAGGCCAGCACGATGGAAGAGGTCACCGAGAAGCTCAATACTGCCCTTGAGGACCAAAAGAACGGCACGACGACGTTCATCGAAGTGATCCTCAACCAGGAGCTTGGCGAGCCATTCCGCCGCGATGCCATGAAGGCACCGGTCGTCGTTGCCGGCATCTCGAAGGATGACTTCCAGCCGCAGCAGGTCGGCTAGTCACGCCTGTATTGACGTCGTTTGAGGCACGGCCGCACACCGCGGGCGTGCCTCTTTTTTTGAACCCGCCGTACTTGCCGTTACCCCGTCACAGCCTTCTTCTGCGCATGCGGATTATTCATGATGAAAACAACCGGCAGACAGATTAAAATTGCCAGAGCCAGCACGCGGAAATCGGTGACATAGGCCATCAGTTCCGCTTCGCGCACCATGACGCGGTTGAGGGTGGCAAGGCCGGTGGGATTGAGCGCCGCCCAGGCATCCGGCACGAGACCGTGTCGGACCGCATCGTTGAACGGATTGATATGGTCACGCAGCACCGAGCGTGACGCCTGCGCCTGATACGTGAAGTAGGTGACCAGGACGGCAATGCCGAGGTTGCGCCCGATATTGTTCAAGAGCGAATAGAATGACGTTCCAAGATCGCGCCGCTCGGGACTCAGTGTCGAGAAGGCAACGGTGTTGACGGGGATGACGAACATCGAGAATGCCAGCCCCTGAAAGAAGCAAATGATGATCACGGCCGTCAGGTCGATATCGCTCGTAAACGTCGAGAGCGCATACATGGTGTAGGCGGTCAAGACCATGCCGCAACCCATCATCTTGCGCGGGTCGACGATCTGGATCAGGCGTCCGATGAACATTGATCCGAGCATCGACCCCAGCCCACGCGGCGCCAAAATCCAGGCGCTGTCGATCAGTGAGTAACCGCCCTGCTTTTGCAGGAATGGCGGCAGCAGCACCAGGCTTCCAAACAGCACCGCACCAAACAGCACACGCAGCACCGTGCCTGCCAAATAGTTGTGATCCAGAAACAGACCCGGGTCGATGAACGGCGTTTTCGATGTCCATGAGTTGACCAGGAACAGCCAGAATGCCGCACCGCTGATCAAGGCAAGCGTGGTAATCGCCGGTGAATCGAACCAGTCCATGCGATTGCCGCGATCAAGGATGAACTGCAGCCCGCCCAGCGCGATGGCCAGCATAATGAAGCCGAAATAATTGAACGGCCGGCTCGTGCGCGTGCCCGGCCTCGGAATGAGTAGCGCGACCATCGCAAACGCCAGGGCACCGAGCGGCAGGTTGAGATAGAACGCCCAGCGCCAGCTGAAATACTCCGCAATGTACCCGCCAAGGGTGGGCCCGAACACCGGTCCGAACATGATACCGACACCCCACCAGCCCATCGCGATCGAAAAATCCTCGCGTCTGTAAATCGACAGCAGCGACGACATCGCCAGCGGGATGAGAGCTGAGCCAAACACGCCCTGGAAGAAACGATGGACAAGAACCTCCTCAAGGGATTGCGAGGCACCGGCCAGCAGCGAAAAGAGCGTGAACCCGGCAATCGAGATCAGCAACAAGGGCTTGCGCCCGAAGCGCCCGCCAAGCGCGCCCCAAAGCGGCGTCGTGATCGTGATGGCGATGAGATAGGACGTCAGCACCCAGGCGACCTGATCCTGCGTCGCCGAAAGCGATCCTTGCATCTGGGTGAGCGCGATCGATACGACAGATGTATCGAAGACCTGAACCAGTGGCGCCAGGATCAGAGCGAACGTCATCAGCGCCAGACGCGCACCACTGTAAGTCGGCGGCGGCGGCGCAGCAGCGGTTGACGTTGCATCACTCATGAGCTGCCGCTGCTGATGCCGACCCAGTCTGTGAGACGAGCAAAGACACCCGTCAGGCGCCGCTTGTGGCCGGTATCGATCGTGACGATGGCACTCATGCCGGCGCGCAGTGTCGCATCGGTTGGCCCCGCCGGCTCATTGATGCGCAAACGTACGGTCAGGCGCTGCACGACCTTGACCCAGTTTCCTGTTGCATTCTGCGGCGGCAGCACTGCGAATTCAGCCCCCGTCGCCGGCGAAATGCCTGACACGGTCGCCTCGAATTCCTGATCCGGATACGTATCGATCGAGATGGTCGCGCGCTGACCGACTTTGACGTGGGTCAACTCAGTTTCCTTGTAGTTGGCGTGAACCCAGGTGTTGTCGGCCCCAACAAGCGAAAAGATCGGATCACCCGTCTTGACGTACTCACCAGGTTGCAGGTCGAAGTTCGTCACGACACCGCGCATCGTTGCACGCACGGATGTCTGACTGAGCTCCAGGGCTGCCTGGTCCAACAACGATTGCGCCTCAAGCACATCGGGATGCTGTTCGGCCGGAATTTCCGGATCGCCACTGATCTTGGCGCGCGCTTCGGCCAGGCTTTGCTCACTCACCTTCACTTGATCTTCTGCATTGCGCAGATTGCGCACGGCCGTTTCCAAGTTGAGTCCGGAAACAAGCTTCTTGCGGGAAAGGCTCTTCTGCCGGAGCAATTGCCGACGGTGATATTCGACCTCCCCTTTGGCACGCGTGAGGCTCGCGACCTGCTGCTTGTAGATCGCCCGCAACGCCTCGACACCCTGGCGCGCCGCCAGCAGACGCGCCCGTGCACGCGCCCGCGCAATACGAAACGGCGCCGGATCCACACGGAACAGCAAATCTCCAGGTGACACGACCTGGTTCTCGCGCACGACGACCTCGATAACCCGTCCGGCAACATCGGCACTGACGACAATTTTCGCAGACTTGACGTAGGCATTATCCGTCGACACATAGCGACCGCCTGCCAAGTAGATATAGACGCCGAGAAGCAACGCAACCACTGGCCCCAGCAACCCGACCAAACCGATAACGACATAGCGCCGAACCCTGTGCGCAGGCGCGACCTGCGCTACCGCCGGCGCCGCGTCGGTGGATGTATCTTTCTCCGCTTGCGTATCCTTAGGCGCCATTGGTTTTGCCCCCGCGGCTCCGCGTGACGCGCTTCGCTGCCTCTTGCGATGCCGGCTTTGCATCGTCCAGCGTTGTCAGATTGGCTTTTATGGTCAGGAGATTATCAATCAGCTGGTCGCACTGCTCAGGCGGGATGCCGGCCAGCGCATCTTCTCGTGTCTGCTCAGATAAGAGCCTCAAGCGATCCAGGGTGGGCTGAACACCGTCTTCCAGATAAAGCTTCCAAGCTCTACGATCGTTGGGATCCGGGCGCCGCTCCACCAGTTCTTTGGCCACCAGCCGGTCGATATGACGGACCATCGTGATCGGTTCGATCTCAAGGATCTCGGCAAGCGCCGATTGGTTGATGCCTTCCCGGCGGCGCAGCTGGGCTAACACACGCCATTGCGCACGGGTCAAACCAAGTTGCTCGGCACGTGCATCAAACCGCATGCGAATGAGGCGCGAAACGTCGCCGAGCAGAAAGCCTAGCGACCGTGTTAGATAGGTGTCATCGGACATGAAAAGAATATAGTAAGCCAGCTCATCATATGCCAGCACAAAACAGTTGAATTGGTTTCGCCCAGTTTGCAGATGGCCACCTTCAGCCATCGAATCTGGAGTGGCGGAGCGGCAGGAAGTAGGGGTCATGCAGCGGCAAAAATATGATGCGGTGGTCGTCGGAGCCGGAATTGCGGGGATTGCCACGGCATATGCGCTCAGCAAGGCCGGCGCCGGGCGCATCGCGCTGGTTGAAAACGGCCCACCGCTGGGCCTGACCAGCGACAAATCGACCGAGTGCTACCGTAATTTCTGGCCGGGACCGGATGACGCGATGCTGCGTCTCGTCAATGACAGCATTGATCGCCTGATGGGGCATGCGGAACGCTCCGGCGATCAGTTTTTGCTGCGCCAGCGCGGCTATGTTTTTGCCACCGCGCGCACGGAGGAGATTGACGCACTCGCCGCACAGGCCGCTCAACTAGAGACATTTGGCGGCGGGCCATTGCGACATCACAACCGCGCCATCGGCAGTGGCGCTCAGTATCCCCAGTCCCCGCTTACCGGCTTTGATCGTTCACTTGACGGCACTGACCTGATCACCGATCAAGATCAAATCCGGCGGGAGTTTCCGTACCTGTCAGGCGACACCATCGGTGTCCTGCATGCGCGCCGATGCGGGGCGCTGAGCGCGCAGCAACTCGGCATGTATTTGCTCGAAGAGGCGCTCGCGGCCGGTACCGAACTCATCGTTGCAGAATGCACCGGCATTGAAACAAGCGGCGGCCGGTTTGCAAGCGTCAATTGCCGCCGCGATCGCGAAGAACTGACACTTGATGCCAGTGCCGTGGTGCTCTCGCCCGGGCCGCATCTCAAGGCATTGGCCGCCTTGATTGGAACAGACCTGCCGGTCGACGTGGAAAAACACGTCAAGATCAGCATGAGCGATCGCCTCGGCGTTGTCCCCCGCGACGCCCCGTTGATCATTTGGAACGACCCGATCAATCTCGCATGGAACGCGGAAGAACGCGAGATGCTCGCCAGCATGCCCGAGACGCAGCGCCTGCTGGAAACGTTTCCGGCCGGCGTTCACGGCCGCCCCGTTGGCGCCGGCGATCAAGTCCTGATGTACTGGACGTATGATTGCGAACCACTCGAAGAGCCCGAGTTCCCGATTGAGCCGGACCCTTATTTGCCAGAGGTCACCTTGCGCGGCATGTCGGTTCTGGTGCCGGGATTGACAGCCTATCTTGATCCGATGCCGAGACC
The DNA here is from genome assembly GCA_049116495.1 of Hyphomicrobiaceae bacterium. Taxonomy (GTDB): domain Bacteria; phylum Pseudomonadota; class Alphaproteobacteria; order Rhizobiales; family Hyphomicrobiaceae; genus CAJQQK01. The sequence continues at coordinate 5,238 of JAGDYV010000068.1, forward strand.
TTATGTTGACGGCGGTTACTACACGAAGACGCCTGACAACCGGCCGCTGATCGGCCCGCTCGACGTTCCCGGCACCTTCGTGTGCAGCGCGTTTTCGGGCTATGGCATTATGGCGTCATGCGCAGCCGGAGAACTGGCTGCCGCGCATGTTCTCGGATCGGATCGTTTCGACTATGCCACGGCCTTCGATCCATCCAGGTTCAACGACCAAGCCTATATGGCACGCATCGCCGACCTGACGACGTCCGGCCAACTCTGATATGTCACAAGTACGCAAGAACAAGCGGTAATTCACAACGATTGAACCTTTGGGCGATTGCGACAATCCGATTGAACTGATTAGCTATCAAAACGAAGCGCGGAGTTGCGCTTCAGGAACCCGCCGCAAACGGCTCGCGACAAAAGAGGGAGACGCATGGAGTATTTTCTCCAGCAGTTGATCAATGGCGTCACGCTCGGCTCGATCTATGGCCTGATCGCAATCGGCTACACCATGGTCTACGGCATCATCGGCATGATCAACTTTGCGCACGGTGATATCTTCATGGTCGGTGCGTTCATCTCACTTATTCTGATTGTCTTGTTGGGCATTACCGGCGGCTGGGCGATCGCGCTGCTCCTACTCGCATTGATCGCAGTCCTCCTGATGGCGATGCTGCTCACATCAGTCTGGGGCTGGACGGTCGAACGGGTCGCCTACCGGCCACTACGCGGCTCATTCCGGCTGGCGCCATTGATCTCCGCGATCGGCATGTCGACGTTCCTGTTCAACCTTGTCCAGAACGTCCAGGGCGCGCGTGTCAAGCCGCTACCGCCAGTCATCTCCGGCGGCTATACGATCATGGACAGCAACGGGTTTTCGGTGATCATCTCGAACATGCAGATCCTGATCATCGCCACGACAATCACGCTTATGGCGCTCTTCAGCTACGTCATCTCGGCGACATCGCTCGGGCGGTCGCAACGGGCATGCGAACAGGACAGGACCATGGCAGCGCTGACCGGCGTCAATGTCGATCGCACCATATCGCTTACCTTCGTGATTGGGGCAGCTCTGGCAGCCGTCGCCGGCATGCTGTTCCTGCTCTATTACGGCGTCATCGATTTCTACATCGGCTTTCTCGCCGGCATCAAAGCGTTCACTGCGGCTGTGCTTGGCGGCATCGGCTCCCTGCCCGGCGCCATGCTCGGCGGGTTGATCATCGGTCTGATCGAAGTGTTTTGGTCGGCCTACTTCTCTGTCGAGTACAAGGACGTCGCGGCGTTTTCGATCCTTGCGATCGTCTTGATCTTCCTCCCTTCAGGACTGCTCGGCCGTCCTGAAATCGAGAAGGTTTGAGTATGGCGGAGAGCACCACGCAATCGGCTGCCGACGCATCCGAAGCGGACCGCCGCAGCGGCACAATGCGCCGCCAGATTATTGAGGCATGCGTCGCAGCCGGCGTGATGTTGCTGCTCTCAATTCCGATGTTCGCCTTCAAGACAGCCGACGCACCCGGCGGCCTCGTTCTTGAAAGCCGCTGGGGGCTGGTCGCAACGCTTGTTGGGCTCGCCTTCGTCGGCAAGCTTGCGTTCGGCCTGTTGAGTAGCGGTCGGATGGGTGCGGCCGCTGCCAATAAAGGCAGCGCGATCGGGTCGACGCTCGGCGGGTTGTTTCAATTCGTTGGTCCTGCCCTTGTCTTGTTTGCCGTGATACTGCCGTTTCTGCCGTTCTCGGATCGCTACATCATGGACCTTGCCGTCCTGGTGCTGACCTATGTCATGCTCGGTTGGGGCCTCAACATCGTCGTCGGGCTCGCCGGCCTGCTCGATCTTGGCTACGTCGCGTTCTATGCGATGGGCGCCTACTCCTATGCCCTGTTGGCTGCGCACTTCGGTTTCTCATTTTGGATCTGCTTACCCCTTGCCGGCATTCTCGCAGCATTCTGGGGCATTATTCTCGGCTTTCCGGTGCTGCGCCTGAGAGGCGACTACCTCGCAATCGTCACACTCGCGTTCGGAGAGATCGTGCGTGTCGTATTGCTCAACTGGTACGAGTTCACCGGTGGCCCTGACGGCCTCTCGCGCATTCCACGGCCGTCGTTCTTCGGCCTCCTGGAATTCAAGCGGTTCGGTGACGGCACATTCCATCAATTCTTTGGCCTGGAATATTCGTCGCTGCACAGAATTGTTTTCCTCTATTATATTATTCTAGTTCTTGCCCTGCTGACCAACTGGGTCACGATCCGCCTGCGCCGCCTGCCGATCGGGCGCGCCTGGGAGGCCATGCGCGAAGACGAAATCGCCTGCAAGTCGCTCGGCATCAACACGGTGACGACCAAACTTTCGGCGTTTGCCATCGGCGCCATGTTCGGTGGCTTTGCCGGCTCGTTCTTCGCGACCAAACAGGGCTTCATATCGCCGGAGAGCTTCGTTTTCCTCGAAAGCGCGATCATTCTCGCCATCGTCGTGCTTGGCGGCATGGGCAGCCAGATCGGCGTTGCCATTGCCGCGGTTGTTTTAATCGGTGGCCTCGAATATCTGCGCGATGTCGCCTTTCTCAAGGTCATCTTCGGTGAAGGGTTCGACCCGAAACAATGGCGCATGGTGATCTTTGGCTTCTTGATGGTTGCCGTCATGGTGTGGCGACCGCGCGGGCTCGTGTCCAACCGTACGCCATCCATCGCGCTCAAAGAACGCCGCGCGATCGGCTCCGACCTCGTCAAGGAGGGCCACGGCTGATGCAGCAGATCGCCAACACAGAACCCGTCCTCAAGGTTGAGCATCTGACGATGCGGTTTGGCGGACTTGTCGCTGTCGACGACGTCTCGATGTCGGCTCACCGTGGCGAGATCACCGCGATCATCGGCCCCAACGGTGCCGGCAAGACGACCGTGTTCAACTGCCTAACGGGTTTCTACAAACCCACCGTCGGTATGATCACGATGACACGTGCGAACGGCCGCCAGTTTCTGCTGGAGCGCCTCGATGATCATGTTATCGCGCGCGACGCCGGTGTCGCCCGCACCTTTCAGAACATCCGCCTGTTTCAAGGCATGACCGTTCTTGAAAACCTGCTCGTCGCGCAACATCGCCCGCTGATGGCAGCATCCGGCTTTACGTTCGGTGGCATCGTTGGGCTTGGCACCTACCGCAACGCCGAAAAAGCAGCTGTCGCGAAAGCTGCCGGATGGCTTGAACGCATCAACTTGATCGATCGTGCCGACGACGCCGCAGGCGACCTGCCTTATGGTGATCAGCGCCGTCTCGAGATCGCGCGCGCGATGTGCACCAATCCCGAATTGCTCTGCCTTGACGAACCGGCCGCCGGGCTCAACCCACGCGAGAGCCAACAGCTCAATGAACTGCTTTTATCGATCCGCACCGATGATGGCATCTCGATCCTGCTCATTGAACATGACATGGGCGTTGTGATGGGTATCTCGGACCATATCATCGTGCTCGATTATGGTGTGAAGATCTCCGATGGCACACCGGATGAAGTGCGTTCCGATCCGGCCGTGATCGCCGCCTACCTGGGTGTCGAAGACGAAGAGGTAGAAAGCGTCGAAGCGGAGATCTCATCATGAGCGACAATCTCCTTGAAATTCGGGGGCTTGAAACGTTCTACGGCAAGGTCCAGGCACTGCGTGGTATCGATCTCGACATCCGGGAGGGTGAAATCGCCACCATCATCGGCGCCAACGGCGCTGGCAAAACCACCTTGATGATGACGGTTTGCGGCAATCCGCGCGCCCGCAGCGGCTCGATAAAATTCCAAGGACGCGAGATCTCCGCCATGGCGACGCATGAGATCATGCACCTTGGCGTCGCACAATCGCCGGAGGGCCGCCGGATCTTCCCGCGCATGACCGTTTTCGAGAACCTGCAGATGGGCGCGATCCTCAACAAGGAGCGCGAGCAGACATTCGATCAGGATATTGCGCGCGCCTTCGAGCTGTTTCCAATCCTAAAGACACGCGAAAACCAGCGAGCCGGTACGATGTCGGGTGGTGAGCAGCAGATGCTGGCCATTGCAAGAGCATTGATGGGACGCCCACGCCTGTTGCTGCTCGACGAACCCTCGCTTGGCCTCGCGCCGTTGATCGTCAAGCAGATTTTCGCCGTCATCAAAGACCTCAACGAACGTCAAGGCCTGACCGTTTTTCTCGTCGAACAAAACGCCTATCATGCCTTACGATTGGCGCATCGCGGCTATGTCATGGTTAACGGCCTGATCACACAATCCGGCACGGGTGACGAATTGCTGCACCGTGAGGAAATCCGCTCGGCCTATCTCGAAGGAGGCGCGCACTGATGGGCCTGCTTTATGACAACTCCCTGACCGCGTTCCTGGTCGTCACGGTGCTGCTTGCCGGCGGCGCATCATGGCTTGCCGGACGGGCCCTCGCACAGGCCTGGCGGCCGGTCGGGCAGCTCATTTTTTATGCCGCACTACTCGCCCTGCCGGCTCGCTTCCTGCACTTCAGTCTCGCCAACGGAACGCTATTATCACTGCATTATCTGTTAACCGACGCCATTCTCCTTATTCTCATCGGATTGTTGTCTTATCGGCTCGCCCAGACGACACAAATGGTGACGCAGTATCCGTGGCTCTACGAGCGAAAATCACCATTGTCATGGGGCCCAATAAAATAGAATGTCTTTGCTTAGAGCCTGTGGCCGCCACGCTTCCATCGCCAACGGCTCCAAGTATAGTTCTGCAAGTGGCACCACCAACCGCTTCCCGTGCCGGCATGTAGCCAGCAGGGAAACCTTAGCCGGAATAACCAAGGAGAACCCTGGCTGATGAAAAAACTACTGATTGGTACCGCGTTAGCCGTAGCCCTCACCGGTCCTGCGCTTGCGGCAGACATCTCGATCGCAACCATTGGTCCGATGACCGGACAATACGCTTCGTTCGGCGCACAAATGAAAGCCGGGGCCGAGCAGGCCGTCGCCGATATCAATGCGGCCGGTGGCGTCAATGGCAAAAAGATCAAGCTGATCGTCGAAGACGATGCATGCGACCCGAAACAGGCCGTCGCAGCGGCTGGCAAACTTGCAGCAGCAAAAGTCGCATTGGTCGCCGGCCACTTCTGTTCCGGTTCGTCGATCCCCGCCTCGAACGTCTATGCCGAGGAGGGCATCGTCCAGATCTCGCCCGCGTCGACCAACCCGAAGCTGACCGACGAGCGCGCCGGCCCGAACGTGTTCCGCGTCTGTGGTCGTGACGATCAGCAGGGCGAGGTCGCAGGCGGTTTCATGGCCAGCAAGTATGCCGGCAAGAAGATCGCCATCCTGCATGACAAGACGGCATACGGCAAAGGCCTTGCCGACGAAACTCGCAAGTACATGAACAAGGCCGGTCTCAAGGAAACGATGTACGAAGCCTACACGGCCGGCGAAAAAGACTACACGGCCCTCGTCTCGAAGATGAAGCAGGCTGCGATCGATGTCGCCTACGTCGGCGGCTATCATACCGAAGCCGGTCTTATCGTGCGCCAAATGCGCGACCAGGGCATGAAGACCCAGCTGATTTCCGGCGACGCGCTGGTCACACAGGAGTATTGGCAGGTCACCGGCAAAGCTGGCGAAGGCACGCTGATGACGTTCTCACCGGACCCGCGCAAGAACCCGGCCGCGAAGGACATCGTTGCCAAGTTCCGCGCCAAGAAGATCGAGCCGGAGGGCTATGTACTGTACACCTATGCCGCCATTCAGGCATGGGCGCAGGCAGCAGGCGCCGCCAAGACAGAAGCCGCCGACAAGGTCATCAATAGCCTGAACAGCATGGAATTCTCAACGGTTCTGGGCAAGTTCAAGTTTGACAAAAAAGGCGACCCGAACCTGCCACCGTACAAGTTCTATGAGTGGAAGGCTGGCAAGTACGATCAGATCAACTAAGCTCGTCGAAACGCCAAATTTTCAGGGCTCGCGGATTAAAATCCGCGGGCCTTTTTATTTTCCCTTAATATTCAAAAGATTATTAATATAATCATGTTTTAACGTTTGTAACAAAACTGGAATTCTCCAGAGAGGATACGGCCGTGAACAATCAAATCCCCCGCCTGCCGCGCAATCCACTGCGTTCGCTCGGAGCCCTTTCCTGGATTCCGATCGCGCTGCTCATCATCATCGCTTTTACATTATTCCTTGGTATTTATCGCATCGACGCCGGCCACGTCGGCATCGTCAAGCGTTTTGGCAATGTCATTGATGTTGTCGATCCCGGCCTTCATGTCAAAATCCCCTATGCCGACACGGTCGAGGAAATGGAAGTCCGCGAACGTGCCTTTAGACTGGACCTTGCCGCAGCTTCGCAAGATCCGCTTGAATTGCCGATTACCGTTACCGTCAACTGGCTGGTCAAACGCACCAACGTCAAAGATCTCTATATTCAATACGGGTCGCTGCAACAGTTTGAGACGCGCATCATCCGCCCGCGCCTCAACGATGCCGTGAAAGGCGTGACCAGCCGCTACAAAGTGAACGATCTGCTGCGCAAGCGCACCGAGTACCGCGATCAATCGCAGGAAGTGTTCGCCGGACGCATGCCGGACGACATTCAAATCACCGGGTTTTCAATCGAAAACGTCGGCTTTCCGCCGGAGTATACCAAAGCCATCCGCCAGAAACAGGTCGCCCGCGAACAGGCCGAAACCGAGCAATTCGTGCTTGATCGCCAACGTCTGACAACGACACAGGTGACGCAGACCGCAATGGCACAACGCGATGCCGACAAAGCCCGCGCCGACGGCAAGGCCTACGAGATCAAAGTACAGGGGCAAGCGCAAGCAGAGGCCATCCGCATTATGGGCGAGGCGCTCGCCAAGCACCCACTCGTCGTCGAGTACAAGAAGGTTGAACGCTGGGGTGGCAACTTCCCGACGACCTTCATGGGCGGTGATGCCGGCGCCAATACGCTGTGGTCGCTGCCGGGCACAGGCGCCACAAAACCGCCGAAGCAGTAGGAGAAGACGCCGCGTTGCGCGATCCTGACAGCTGCCTACGCGCCCGTCAGGATCGCAGCGCTTTGCGCTGCAGCCTGCCGGGCGCGCTCCCCGAGCATTTCGTTGGAGGCGCTGGAAATGGGATGGTCGATCACCACGAAGGGATGGCCTTCCGCACCAAGTACGCGCGACATCAGTTCAGCCGCACTGACGAACTGCGTTGTCATCACGCTGACTGATGGCAGCCCGAGACGTTCACCGATCACGGCGTCATGCAAACTGCACGACGAACAGCTGCCTCAATCCCCTATGCCGGATATGATCGCCTGCCATTTCTCGGCTTCAACCAGGCGCTCAGGTTCGACTGGTGCGGAATAGTTCGACTTCGTAATGCGGACAACATCGGCAACCTTGTAGGTGTCGCGGAGTTCATCCGCCAAAGCATCGAAGAACGGCTTGGTGTTCTTCTTGCCGTTCGAAATGATCGCAACCGTTGCACCGTCCAGCGTAGCAAGCCGACCGGCGCTTGCTACGCCGGCAGCTTCCGCCTCATGCGTCGGGTCGAGGAATTCAATGGACATCTTTTGGTTCACCTCTCGGAATTTTCGAGATCTGACGTCTGAACAAGAGTTCTGGGCAACAGTTCAACCGCAGTCAAGGCAGGCATCAATGGCAACCGTTGCCGCCCGGCTCTTGTGACCGAGCCAAGGCGGGATCACCGCACCAAAACCACCAGCGGGACCGCCGGCTGCGATAACAAGCAAATGATCCGAGTCTGGCAGCGCTGCATACTCTTTGTCACCCTTGTCGGCGACAATCGCTCCTTTGCCGCACTCCGCCCACTCAGATCTCCGAATACGTGCTTTTTCAAACATGTACTGGCGAATATCGGCCTTGCTCCAACCGGCCGCCGCAAAGTGCGTACGCAGTTGCGGTGGAATAACGATGGCATAGTTGCCAGGCCAAATCGAATAGTGACGCATATTGGCACGAATCTCGGCGGCAAAGGTGTCGAGGATTTCCTCGGGCTTCGTTGTCCACTCGTTCATAAGCTGACGCGGAGCCCCTGCCGCCATGACGGTGACCGCGGAGAGGCCCTCCGGCACATCGCGTTCAGTGGCAAGTGGCAGCCAGGGTGAGTTCGCTTCGTCTTCGGCGATACAGTAACTGATCTTGCCCGGATGCCCGAACGTCGAGCGATCGATGTGACCGGGGCGCACGTCCATCAGGTTGCCAAGAATGAGACGAATGGCGCGACCGATCACCGTCGTCGCGCGGTCGCTGTGGCCAAGCGCATTGAACGTCCCATCCATGCCAAGTTCGTCGCGGATCGGCCCGTTGATGACGATCAGCACAGCGCAGCCGCCCGTACTGGCCGTCGCGCCATGCAGCAGGAACGGCTCGCGCAGCATCGCCGTGAAGGCGGCGACGACGACCGAGAAGTGCATGGGCAGACAGCCGGCCATGACCGCGTTAATCGCGAGTTTCTCTGCCGTGATCGGCCGTTCGCGCACTGGCTCTACGCCGATCAGCTGATCAGGCGGCATGACAACCCATTCCAGACAGGCAGCAACCGCTTCCGGTGTTGGCGGTACGACCGGCAGGCCGTCTGTCCATTGACGGCTGTGGAAGTATTCCTGCGTCGCCTGATAGTCATCGGCGTGATGGCGTCTGGCAGTGAGTTGCATTGACGGCTCCAAATAGGCGGCACTGTGCGCCCGGCATCAGCACCTGAGACGCGGTTCAAACTTACGAACAAGCGAGCGCCAGCGCCACCCTGTCGATGATAAAGCGGATTGCTCACACCGAGATAAAAGACCTGCAGCCGGCTATTGCTTGGGCGCGAAGCCGGTAAACTGCGTCGGGATGCGTTTGATGTCCTGGAGAACGTCTGCGGGTATGAGATCACGCGCAACGATGCTTGTGCCGGGGTTAACGCTATCGGAAATACCACCAAAGCGCGTTTCGATTTCGCCTGCAATCTCATCGTATCGACCGATAGCGGTGAACAGGCGCAGCGTATCGTCATCGATCTCCGCGGCAATCTTGTCCCACTCACCAGCCTTGGTCATCACGTTCAGTTTGCGCCCGAGATCGCCCAGGTCATGATGTTCGAAGACCGGCCAATAACCCGGCGTCGAGCCGTAGAATGCGATCCGATAACGGGTCCATTCGGCCACTTCGTGGACCTGCTCGTCGGTTGCGCCGGTGGCAACAAAGCCGCCGCCTGTGACCTCAAATGTTTCACGCGTCCGGCCGGTCTTGGCCATGCCTTCACCGATCAGCGGCATCGCGATGTCAGCGGCATAGGCACGCGTGCAAAACGGGTGCAAACGCACACCGTCGCAAGCCTCGCCAGCGAGACGCAGCGAGTGTGGCCCGACCGCAGAAATCGTAATCGGGATCGGCGGCTGGCCGGTTGCCTCTGGTGTGAAATTCGGAGTCATCAAGGTGAAGGTGTAGTGCTTGCCTTCGAATCGCAGCTTCTCGCCGGTTTCCCAACTCCGCCAGATCGCGCGCAAGGCATTGACGTATTCACGCAAGCGCGGCATCGGCGGTGACCACGGCACGGAAAATCGCTTCTCGTTGTGCGGACGAATCTGCGGCCCGAGACCAAGGACGAAACGACCGCTGCTGGCGCGCTGCAGGTCCCAGCCGACGTTGGCAACAACCATCGGACTGCGCGCAAACGCGATTGCAATCCCTGGCCCGAGTTCCGCACGCGTCGAGTTGACCGCGGCAATCGCCAGCGCAAGAAAAGGCTCGTGTTGATTCTCCATGGTCATCAACGTGTCGAAACCCGCCTCGTCAGCCGCCATCGCCGCCGCCGGCACAGCGGCAAGGTCAGCCTGCGGCAACGTTTGAATCACTTTCATGAAGACCGTCCTGTTCCTGCGCACAATCCAATCAGCGCGGCACGCTCAACCAATTGTCAACGTTGCCGGCGTCCAGACCCGACGGCGACGGGCCGTGCGGTCATCTTTGTCCTGGGCGTCGTAATTCTTCGCCTCGGGATGCGAGAAGCCGTCGCGCTCATCAAGCGCACTGATCATGAGTGACCCGTAGGCCTTTTCATCGCTCGGATCAGGCATGAAAGGTGCGACGTAGACGCCGCACGTCCGACAAACGAGAAACTCAATCGACTTCATCGCGAACTGATAGCGGCTCAGCTGCGCGCCGTCAGCAACCATAATCCGAAGCGCACCGTTCGGATCCGACACCGCGCGGGCCTGATGCTGTCGGCAGAATGAACAGTCGCAGGCGCGCGGCTCGAACTCAGCCGGCGTTAATTTGGTATCGAGCTCAATTTTGATATTTTTGCAGTGACATCCACCGGTCAGTTTGGCCATGCCCCAATTTCCTCCAGTCCTGAACGCCACTATTCAATGATCACGAAAGTGCGAACTTCGATACTTTCGCGCGGCGGGGCGGCCGGATCTTGATCAGGCAGCTGGAACGCGCCATGCGGCGCAAAGTGGGATCCGTTTGGATCGCTGGAGTCCCAGCCTTTGATCAAAAGCGCCTCTTCCCGCTTCATCTCCGACACGTAGTACCAGCGGTGCTCCTGCCGGTGTGCGAGGTGATAGATTTCGCCAACGCGGTCCGGGAAGACCTGGTCGGTTGCGATCAAATCATCTTTCGCGATCGACGAAGCATCCGCCAACGCCAGCGGCGCGCGCTGCACCGGGCCTGTGATCGGTCGCCAGATATTCACTTGGATAACGCGAGCCTCCGAAGCCAACAACCGTTCGCCTTCCGTCTCACCGACCGTGTCTTTCAACCGCTGCGGACCGCTCTTGGCCGTATAGTCGACATGCACGCGGGTCGCCGGCCCGCGCGCGCCATCCGGGTTATCGGCTCCCTGGCCGCCGTCAGAGCGGCGTGTTGCATCGAAAATCACAACTTGCGACGCGCCGAAACGCTTCTTCAAAAGGGCCTCAATTTCCGGATAGTAGTCGTTCTTGACAGCAGCGTCACTGTTGAGATCGTCGACCTTCGTCGGGCTTTGCAAGAGTTCAAAGCCTTCGCGGTCGAATTCAGCCGCCGTCGCCTTCTCGCGCAGATCCGCAATCCGCACCGTTCGGTCTTCAATCTCGAAGAAAATCTGAGGTTCGGCGCCAGTATAGGCTGCGCTATGAAACGCCGGCTTTTCTGTCTGAGGTACGATGAAACAAAGCGGCGCTTCGACTGCGCCGGATCTGACGTTAGCCGTGTCCTGTGGCATATCGCAATCCTGTCCGTGTTGGATCAATTTCGGGTTGACCACAATCTAGCACGATCATCGGACAAGAGCATCGTCAGGAATCGGCTTATCAAGCGGTTGATCCAACAACGGTCAGCCCCAACACGGCCATCCGAGCACACCAGACGACAACGCGTGCCCCCGCGGCGATCGCGCCCCGCAAAGGCGCGGCACATTTCAGGAAGACTGCCAGTTCAATGCGTACAAAGCCGCTGAAGCATCCATCGGATCGTCTGCCGGCACATCGATCGAGGTCACTTCGGGTCGTAGATCATACCTGATCAAGTCAAGCACCGTCTGCGTTGTCAAGATCCCGCCCGGGCACCCGAGATGGCTGATAAATGCCGGATCATTAAGCCCGCGCCCCTCAAGGCACCTCGCAGCGTCATGAATCTCGCCGACACCGATACTGATGCGCAATCGCAAGCCGGCCGCCAATGCCTCGTCCGCTTGCGCCTCATTCAGACTTTGCACGCCGATGGACCAGCGAACGGCCGCGAGCGCACTCGCAAATTCGAATGTCGCCGTCGTCGCCGTCTCAGCAACCAGCGTGCCCCCTTGCCACGCCGGGCGCTGATCCACGACGGCTTTCCAGATTGCCTGCCATGCCGCTCTCAAGGCGCGGCTGCAATGCACGATGGCAGGCGGCCCCGTCGCGATTTCTACGTGAACAATCGCTGCCAGTCGGCACGACACGTCGCGTGCATGGCGGCAGTCGTCCGCCGCATTTGTCACGACGTACACCATCTCATCCGTCGCCCGCGGAAGATGCCAAATCCCGAGATCATCAAACTCGTTCATCGGCGGCGCGGCGGCGCAAAACTCTTCCCAAAGGACGCCATCTTCGGCATCGACATAGGAGGCAAATTCAGATCGCATCAAGATTTTGCACTTATCCGACATGCAGGTGTCTCCGCAGCACACGCCCCAATAAAGCACAGACCTCCACGCGGGTTTTCAACAACAAGTCCGCAGTGTCCGGCGCCATTTCCATTGATCGTTAGAGTCAGTTCAATCATGCGAAGCTGGACATCGTATTTGTCGCGTAGCAAAACCAACTGCGAGTCCATAAAAAGTTAGTTGCTGTCAATTTTAGAGCTACCATGTCAAATGAGAATAATTAGCATCGTATCTTTTCAATTTGCTATCAAAAAATATCATTTTTGATTCGGCAAATCCATCAGTTATCAAACGAAAATATTTCAAACCGAAATCGATCAGAGAGGGAACGGTCATTTCCACGCGCCTTACAGGAAAGCATCTCGAGCGCTTCGTCCGCGATCTGCGCAAACACCGCTCTGGATACGCTGCAAACGATTATACGTACGCAAATGATGTTCTTAAAGTGTCGCTCAATACGTACAAGAAATGCATTCGGTCAATCAAAGAAGGCGAGTTGTCGTTGCAGCGTAGCAAACTGATCAATATTCTATCTCATGCCGATTTCGATCCCGCGACATACGGGCTAAACGTGGCCATTCAGGGACCTGACAATCGCTTCGGAAACTACCAAAAAAGCAAGTTCGATTACCTTTGCGGCCGCTATCTCATCTACCGGAGATCGTTTCTGACGGCTCGCGACATCACCTGCAGCGTGCTGGACATCGAACAGAGCAAACTTCAGGAATGCCTATCATTTGTCGAGCGGCACCATTACACGTCAGAGTCGCAGCAAGTTCAACAATTTGAGTATGCGGGCGACATCTATATGGACGAAGGCCAGGCATTACTCAGCCTGCCCGCCTACGAAAACGGCAAAGTCCGTTTGATGCAGCTCATCGCAGAACGCGTCAACAAACAGGTAAAATTGCGTGGTGCCTTGTTGACATTTGGAAGTCCTAGGGGAATATGGCAACCTACTATATCGTGCGTCTATGCAGTCGGTCCAAGTAAGAGCGACGAGGCGCCGGCACGAGATTTATGTAAAACGATAGATAATAGCTCAAAAGATTTCGAAGAAATTTCATCACATTTGGAACACGTTGAACTCTTTACGACGATAGTGACGCCACTCATGTTTAAAAGTGATTAGATCTGGCTCGACAAGCCAAACCGAAAATCATTGAGATGAAGAAGACACCACGCATAGCTGTAATCCTTGATGAAAACACCAGTGGGGATGCCAGCCGATACGAAGCCAGCAAAGGCTACTTCGAGGCTGTGCGAAGAGCCGGTGGATTGCCGTTCGGCGTTCCTTATATGACGGACCTCATACCAGTCGTCATTGATGAATTCGACGGTGTTGTCTTCACCGGCGGGCGCTACGCCTTCCCGGATCACTGGTATCTGGACGGAGAGTTTTCAAAGGCGCCCCGGTCCAACGATCGCGTCGCCGTTGAGCAAAACATCATGGAAGCTTATCTCGCGCGCGATAAGCCAATGCTTGGTATATGCGCTGGCATGCAGACGCTCGCGTGCCTCAACGGATGTCGGCTTTGGGCCGACATTCAAGCAACTTGTCCGAACATTCAACCACACGACCAAGCCGGACTGCTGCACCCGATTACGCTGGATCGTGGCAGTTACCTACATGCGATGGTCGATACCGTCGAGATGCGCGTCAACACATTCCATCGCGAGGCCATTCGCCAACTTTCTCCAGGCGTGCGCGCCAGCGCCATGTCGGATGATGGCATCGTCGAAGCCATCGAAGTGATTGATCACCGCTTTGCCATTGGTTTGCAATGGCATCAGGAACGTTTCACCCAACCCGGCCATCCCGGACAGGCGGTATTCGAAGGGTTCATCAACGCCTGCCAATCACACCCATGAATGGACCGACACCAACGTCATAAAAAGCAAATCGATATTCCTCCACCAACCATCATCCACGGACCTTGTACCACTCCCAAATTCCTTCCCCCCAACTCCGAGGCCATTTAAATGCAACCGGCTTCCACCGACTTGCCGACGCCTGACTTTTCATACAACCCGCGAACAGATCTTGTTGCCGGCATACGGCCTTATCGCAAAGTGAGTTTTCGCCTCGAGGCGGAGCCGGTCGGCGACAAATTCGTCGTACACAATTACGGTCATGGGGGTGCCGGCATTACGATGGCGCCGGGGTGCGCCCACGAGGTGCGCGACATCGTCAAAGCTTCCGGTCGCGCAACGGCCGGCACGCCGGTCGCAATCCTCGGTGGCGGCATCATGGGTCTAACGGCGGCGACAGTGCTCCGCGACATGGGATTGAAAGTCTCCATGTACGCCAAGGCTTTTTCCGACACGACGTCTGACCGCGCCGGCGGTCAGTGGTCGCCGTCATTCGTCGAGTTCGGCCATACACTATCCGACAAATCCCGCTTCGAACGCATTCTGCGTCGGGCATTTCGCGGCTTCACCAAATTGATTGGCAAGGACTTTGGCGTCTCAAGGAGATCGAACTTCACCTGGCATGAAACCGCTGGCTTCAGGAAGGTACCGCTAGATCTCATCCCACCGCCGACCAAGCTGGCACGGCTGCCGTTCAGGGGACACACTTCTCCAGGGCTCCGCTACGAAACGCTGCTTATTGAACCGCAAATCTACCTGCAGCGTCTGCGTCGCGAACTGTTCGCGTCAGGCGTCACCATGCGGCCGCGAGCATTTAGCGCTCCCCAGCAGATCATGGAACTGCACGAACCCATTGTCATCAATTGTACAGGTCTCGGCTCGCGAGAGATTTGGCCTGACAACCTGCTGATACCCATCAAGGGGCAGTTGATCATGCTGCCCGCGCAGCCGCGCCTGAAATACCTCTACAGTGGTTACCGCGGCTACATCTTTCCTCGACAGGATCATGTTGTCGTCGGTGGCACGTTTGAACGCTATGTCGACAACGATATGCCGGTAGAAAGAATGTGTGCGGAAATAATTCGTCTACACGAAGCGTCCTTTTTCGGGAAGCTGGCACTGACGGCCTGGGGACTGCCGGACTGGCTGTACCACGACTATGACTAAGCCGGCTTGCAGATTGCATCGACGGCCTGGACAATCATGGCGCGGCATCAGGCCGATCCAACCACCGCATAGCCTCTGCGGCCCAGCGTCCCAAACCGCAATCCGGTTCGTCCTTTTGATGCTGGCACTTTGCAACATGTACGGGATCGCCTCCGCTGAACGTGCAGTGCCGCAGCGCGTTGCGATTGACTGGGCCGCGGCAGCACGGGATGCACAGTCACGGCTCTTGCGCAGCAGTCCGCTGTACGCCAGCGCGATAGATACTAATCTCCACAGCCCAAGCATCAATTCCGGGTTGCACTCCCTCGCGCGCCTCGGCGCGTTGACGGCGCCGACCATACCGAACGTCAATCTGGCGCCGGTTCCGGTATTGGCGCCGATCAAACAGGCAACCGCGGACGACAAGCGCCAGCGGCGCCACCCCGCGCCCGTTGCTCTTGCCAGGTCAATGGAAGAGTTCCAGCTTGTCGTCGGCCAATCCGGTTACGACGCCATCATGACGATACGGCCGAAGCAACTGCATAACCTCGGTATCAAGGCCATGTCTCCGGTTCAGCTACATCTTGCCGGCAGTACGCTTCGTTATGCCAACAGCCATCCCGGCCGGATTGTGCCCGGGTTCAAAGGTCGCTTCGCCAACCTTAGAAAATCCATCGACGACGATCAGGTCACCTACACATTTCAACGATATGGCGTACCCTATTTCATCAACGCCGCCTGTCGCTCCGGGCCGTCCTGGGACAGAGGGCCGTCTTGCACTGAGGTCGAGGCCATCGTGCGTGTGGTCCTGAAAGACCTGCGGCTTGTCGGCGGGGCGCCGGCGAGTGGCCGCGAAATCGGATCCATTCACCAAAGTAAGACGACGCGACGACCTGCGCCGAACCACGGCCCGCGGTTTTTCTATTATCCGCCGGGCCACCTCATGCCCGGCAGCAGCGAAGCCAGCAAAGGGGGCGCAATAAGCCGGGTCGAATACGGCAAGTCGCTACGGTTTCCCATTCGGCTAGCGCCCGTCTATGCCAATTCGCAGGTATTCATGCATGGGGGCAACTGCCTCGGCCAGCGCATCGCGCTGCCATCAGCACCGGACGGTAGGCGGCGGTACAGGTGCCAGCAGACGAACAAAGTGCTCGAGGATGTCGAAGGTCATGCGGAAAACTACAGCTACCCATGGCGCGACACCTACTGCGAAGTCCGCGGCAGCGGCATGCCGATTGGTTGTCCGTTGAAACGCGGCCATGCCGGACAGGACCTTCGCCCGGCAAAGTGCAACGTCGGTTCCAGCAGTAAAAGTCGATGTCGTGGCGACATCTTCGACGTGGTTGCTGTAACCGATGGCTGGGCCTGGTGGAAAACGGGCGTGCACGAAAACCATCTACGCCTCAACGCCGATGATGGCACCGACAAACTCTATTATATGTACTTGCACATGAGCCCGCGGGCGTTGAAAGCAGCGGGCATGCAGCGCGGCAAGCTGGTGCGGGTGAAGAAAGGGCAGGTCATCGGCAAGATCGGCAACTATTGGAAGACGAAACCAGGCGGCACGACCACGCATCTGCATTTCGAAATCCGACGCGGCGACGACATCGGCGATCCGCTCGCGCCCTATTGGACCCTGGTGCGCGCCTATGAGCGCCTGCTTGGCAGGAAGGGCACCGAGATCACAAATGAACGGGAACCAAAGCGTCGGTAAACATGCCTTACAGCACCATACCCAGCCATTTGTCCTTGCCCCGCAGCGGCTCGCTGTTGCTGTTCGAAGCGTTGCGGCTTTCGTGCAACCGGCGGACGTAGGCCTGCAACGGTGCTTCGTCGTGGCTTGCGTTGGCGGGACGGGCGGTATCGCTGAGCGATCGGAATTGAGCAATAGTCATTGTGACATCTCCTTTGGGTCGGGTTGATGTCCGTTTTAGGCAGTCGCAGGTGAACCCGCTGTGAACTGCGTAACAGGGTGTAAGATTTTTTGGGCGCGTACGCGCGCCACGCTCGCGAAACCGGTTAACCGGCGAGATATTGGGGTGAAGGCATGAAACCTTGCTACGTCGTTACCGATGTCGAAGTGGACGGACCCGTCCCTGGTCAGAACTCGATGCTGTCATTTGCGAGCGTCGCAATAGATCGCAACGGCCACCCGGTCAATGACTTTGAGACCACAGTTTCACCGCTTGAAGAATGTGCCGCAGACCCGGGTACCATGGACTGGTTTCGAGCACATCCTGAAGCACTGGCCGCCGCGACGGCCGATCCGAAACCGGCGGCGGTGGCCATGGAGCAATACGTCACATGGATCAGGTCCCTGCCAGGGCAGCCCATCTTCGTATCGCATCCGCTCGCCATGGACGCGCCGCGGATCGACTATTACCTCAAGCGCTTTTCGAGCATCCGGCTTTTGAAAGGGCCGTGGGAAGGCGAGCAGCTATTCTATCACGGTTGCCTGTGTCTCCGGTCGTATGCGGCCGGCAAACTCGGTTGGCCGCTGTGGGATTGCGAAGCAAAGAACTATGAGGCAGCGTGGCTTGGTTTCCAACCGCACAGCCACCGGGCCATCGATGACGCGCGCGGCTACGCTCATCTGCTGGCTTATTTGATGCGGCAGTAGAGAACGCTCCGATCGGTCAGCGTCGCGCTGCCCGGGCGGCTTCGAAGTTGGCAAGCACGCGCAGGGCGGCGGCGGCTCGGTTAACTTCGTCGAAGACCGGTATGCCATCGGCTACCACCTCGCCACGAATAGCGCGACGGGCCTCGTCGCAGGCCTGGCTGCCATCGGAGCGCAACACGAGCGCCAGATGGGTCGCCACGTGCGCATTGCGGCAGGCGTCCATGACCGATGTGATGAGCTTGGACAGCAGGTCGGGAATATCCCGATAACCCAGGATCACCGCGAGGTTGACGTGCACGATAAGCGCATCGGGCCGGACATCCTCAAGAACCGCAGCGACGATCGCGCCAGCTGTGCCGCCGTCATTCTCCTTGAGCTGCACGGCTGGTACATCGATCGGGTTGGCCAGTGCCACCCAGTCGGGCACGCCGATGTCGGACAGTTTGGCCCGCACGCTGTCCGGCACAACGCTGAGCGAAAATCCAGCCCGCGCGATATGATCCGTACCAAGCACACTGGTGCCACCGCCATTGCCAAACAGAACGACAGAACCGCTCTCCGCCGGCTGTGGCGTCAGTGTCTGGAACATCAGCAGTGCGTCGAGGAAGGCATCGTGATCGTAGGCCAGGTGCGTACCGGTCTGCTCTGCCAACGCCTGCCAGATGTGTTCCTCGCTGGTCAGCGCGCCGGTGTGCGAGCCCGCAGCCTTGCGCCCGGCCGTTGTCAGCCCGCCAGCCATCAGCACGATCGGCTTGCCACAGTCGTTGCGCTGCAGTGTCTTGAGGAAGGCGCGACCATCCTTGATGTCTTCCAGGTAGAACCCAATCACCTTCGTTGCTGGGTCATCGAGAAAGTGCGCGAGCATTTCATGGGGCGCGACATCGATCGAATTGCCGTTGGTGACGACACCGCTGAAGCGCAGGCCGAGTGCCTCGCCGCGCGTCAGGATATCCATGCCGATGCCGCCACTCTGCGAAACGATGCCAACACTGCCGGCATCGGGGCTAAGGCCCTTCATGAAGGTTGCCTTGCCGCGCGGTGAGTGCGTGCCCATGCAGTTGGGGCCGAGCAGGCGAATGCCCTGCGTTTTGGCAACCTGTAGCACTTCGGCTTCAAGCGCATCGTCACCGGTTGCCTCAGAAAACCCGCTTGAGATGATCTGCGCGAAGTGGACGTTGCCGGTGGCGCGTGCGAGCACGTCAACGACCCGCGGCGCCGCGACGGCGATCTGCACGAAGTCAATCTCACCGGGCACAGCACCGAGAGAGGGATAGGCCTGCAGCCCCTCAACCGACGCAGCGGTCGGATGAATTGGGTAAATCGTGCCGGCATAACCATAGGCCTGCAAGGCGCGGATGTAGCGGTTACCCGGCGATGTCCCTGTTGCAGACGCACCTGCGACTGCGATCGTTCGTGGTTCAAAAAGATTGGCAAAGTCCGTCGGCGTCGATTGTTCAGCACTCGGCGGCAACGTGGAACTGTCGACCGCCGCAAGAACGATGCGCGCGTCGACCGCGGTGGCGCCACGTTCAGACACAATCAATGGATTGATGTCGAACTCCGCGATTCGACCGCCGGCATGCCGGGTGAACATTCCATCCGGACCGCCCAGCG
Organism: Hyphomicrobiaceae bacterium; assembly: GCA_049116495.1. Taxonomy (GTDB): domain Bacteria; phylum Pseudomonadota; class Alphaproteobacteria; order Rhizobiales; family Hyphomicrobiaceae; genus CAJQQK01. The sequence continues at coordinate 24,565 of JAGDYV010000068.1, forward strand.
CCAACAAGATGTCAACAACCACTTCGCGATTCAACTTGGTCCGCCCGCGTGCGCCATCGAGAAGGGGCGCCCCTCGTAATGCATCCAGCATTTCGACAGCGTCACGCCGATCGATCGGACAAATGCGGTAGGTAACGTCCTTGAAAATTTCGACGAAGATGCCCCCGAGGCCAACCAGCAGGATCGGACCAAACCGCGGATCAAACTGACCACCAATGATGAGTTCGGCACCTGCCGATGCGGTTTCTTCCACGAGAAAGCCAGTTATCGATACGCCTTGCGCGTCAAGCCGTTCGCGCATCGCCCCGATGGCGGTTGCCAGTTCGGTCGCGTTGTCGATGCCAAGCTGAACGGCGCCTAGCTCGCTTTTGTGCAGGACGTCCGTCGACAAGGCTTTGAGCACGATCGGCGGCGTCAGGGATTGTGTGACCTGAACCAGATCTTCCGTCGAAGCATCCAACTCAATATGAGCACCGCGTGGCACACCAATACCGCATGCGTGCAAGACCTCTTTGCCATCCTGCTCGGTAAGTGCGGTCGCACCACAGGCAACGGCCCGGTCCAGGATGGCACCGGCTTTCGCGTCATGCCCGGTTGTTGAATCGCTCTGGCCATCATCGGAGTTCATGGCAGGGGTCTCATCGGTTTACCGCTAATAGCTCGTCGGCCAGTTGCTTAGCAGGCGTTCACCGCGCCCGAAGCCGGGCGCGACGCAGTGGACGTCGAGCATGTCCTTGAGGTAGCTGCGTGTGTCGCGCGGATCAATCACGGCCTGGGCTTCATAGAGGGCGGCCAGCGACCATGGCGATGAGTCTTGCGAGATCTCCTCCAGCAGCTGATCAAACCGTTCGGGATCATCTTCCCGCTTCAAGCCGTGCACGACGTTGACGCCAACGACCGGATCCATGAATCCGAAGTCAGCCGTCGGCCAAGCCGCCGCCTCATCTGAATTGCGCCCCCCCGCCATATTGAGGTAGGCCTGCCCGTAATTCTTGCGCAATGTGATTGCGATGGTGGGCACGGTGACCAGCGATAACGCGTTCATCCAATTCATGATGCGCCCCGGCGCCCATTGCCGCTCCCCGTCGATGCCGATCAGGAAACCCGGCTGGTCAACCAGCAGCACGACGGGCAAATTAAAGCTGTCGCACAGCACCAGGAAGCTGGTGACCTTGCGGCATGCGTCGACATCAATCGAGCCGCCCTTGAACATCGGGTTATTGGCGATGACGCCGACGGAACGGCCATCGATCCGCGCCAGCGATGTGACGATCGAGCGACCGAAGCGCGGCTTCATCTCGAACATTGAATCTGGATCAACAACGCATTTGACGATCTTGCGCATGTCGTATGTCTGCCGGCGGGTCTCGGGCAGGATATTGACGACCTTTGCACACGCTGCATCCGCATCACCCGGGACGGCCGCCATCGGCGCGCTCTGCGATCCATCCGACGGCAGATAGCTGAGGAATTGCTTGATTAGGTCGAGCGCTTCCTCGTCCGTATCAGTGGCATAGTCGACAAGCCCGGTCGTTTCCGTGTGCAACTTCCAGCCACCCAGGTCTTCAGCATCGACTTCCTGGTTGATCGCGATTGATGTCACGCGGCTCGACGCCACCGCCATTGCAGCGCCTTTGCGCATAACGACAAAATCGGACATACAGGCATACCAGGTCGACGATCCATAGCTGCTGCCAAGCAACGCCGATACCCATGGCGTCTCGCGCATGCGGCGATATTCGGTCGGGTCCTGCCCGAGAATGGCGCGGCCGGCAGCACCCATCCGATCAGGCATCCGGGCACCAGAAGATTCGCCCAGCAGAATAAACGGCATGCCACGCCGGTTCGCGACTTCCTTAACGTGGCGAATCTTCTTGCCGTTGATCACGCTCGATGAAGCGCCGAGAACGGTGAAATCGTTGGAGACAATCGCGACCGGCCGATCGTCGATCTTACCAAAACCGGCGACCTTGCCATCGGCCGGCGTGCGATCAGCCACTTCCTTGCGGTGTGACGTCGCAAACAAGCCCGATTCGTTAAAGCTGTCTGGATCGAGCAGGTGATCGAGTCGCTCGCGAGCGTTCCAGGCACCGGATGCCTTGCGCTTGGCGAGTTTTTCCGGGCCGCCCATGCCGAGCGCCTTGTCCTGCCGCTCGGCCAATTCTTCGAGCACTTCCTGGTGGGGTGTTTTATCGGGTGTCGACACGTTTGCTTCCATCCATGCGAATTCGTTTTGCCGACGTTACTTGGCCGCTCGCAGACCGTCGAGCCTGTAAAGCGGTCCATCAGCTACTTGCAAGAACGACGACTATTGTCTCAAGCGCGGTTAAGAAGAGGACGACAAACGTCACATTGCGATGGTGCCGCCCGCCGAACAATTTGAAGGCCAGCATTCCGGCAAGCGTCGCCAACAGGCAGAGCGGCGCCGCCAGCCCCCCGGTCACCAGGACGTCACGCGTGATCAGGCCAAACGCCGCAAATGAGACAAGCGAGATCGCAATCACACTCGACATGACGGCAATGACGTTGCCACGGGTCGCGTCGGGTGGATCGCCTCGGGCCATAAGCGTTGTTACAATCGGTGGACCGCCAACGCCGGTTGCCCCCTGGATCAATCCACCTGCTGTCGCACCAATGAGCGTACCACGCGTTCCAAGTAGAGCCGACACCCGGTCTTGGACGGCAAGGAGCCCGACCATCGCGAGAACCGCGAGTGAAATGGCGATCTTGAGAAAGTCGACATTGACCGTGCTCAGGATCGCAGCACCGATGGGTGTCGTGACACAGAGCAGCACGATCATCGGCAGGACGATGCGCCGGTCAGCGCACCGCACCGCGGTCGGTGCGAGACCAAGGATAACCGGAATTTCCATAATCGAGTGCATCACAACGGCCTGCAACGGATCGAACGCAAGCGTCAATGCGGGAATGATAATAAGAGCGGAACCAAACCCGGTAAATCCTCGGATAACACCACCGACACACACTGCTATGATGAGCACGAGCATCCGCTCGTCAGCGGCGACTTGGGTGCCAAGAATATCAATCATCCAAGGCAGACTTGGCGAAACTTCTAACAGATTGGCCGCTGGTGTTGACGTCAGACAAGTGTGCGCCCTCCGTCGACGAAGATCGTCTGTCCTGTTATGAAGCCGCCGCCAGAGCTGATCAACATCAGCATGGGCGCCAAAAGATCCTCCGGCAAACCGAAACGGCCGAGTGGTATAACCGCCAATGCCTGATCCTGGAACCCGGTGTCTGACAACTGCGGCGCCGTTAACGGCGTTTCTGTCATGGCCGGGCCAAGGGCGTTAACGCGAATATTCTGCGGCGCCCATTCACGCGCCAGCACGCGCACCAACTGCGAGATCGCCGCCTTGGAACTCGCGTAGGCGGCATAGTTCGGATTGGCGACCTGGCTCGAGACGGATGCGATGTGCAGAATCGAACCACCATTCGGCACCATATGGCGGGCAGCAGCACGCGATAACAACAGCGCGCCCGTCACGTTGACGTCGAGCGTACGCCGAAAATCTTCGACAGGTACGTCCTTGGCCGCTGCAACGTTGAAGACGCCGGTCGCATTGATCAACGCATCGATCCGGCCGAATGCATCCACGGTATCCTGCATCAGCGAGGAGGCCGCCTTCTCGTCGGTGATATCAACGGTTTGCCAAGGCGCTGTCGCAGAGACGTCTTCAGCAAGCGACTGAAGGCCATGTTCATCGATATCCGCCAGCATCAATCGCGCGCCACGCTTGGCCAACGCCGCCGTCATCGCTCGACCAAGGCCACCGCACGCACCGACGACAACGATTGATTTTCCAGAAACATCGAACAGCGGATCAGATGCTGTCATGAAATGTCACCGTCCTCATTGTGCCATTGGTCGCAGCCCAAGAATATTGCGGGCCTCTGCCGGCCCGGCGACATGACGATCAAATTCCGGGGCCACGTCGACCACCAACTTGACCAGTTCCGCGTTACTGGCCGCCAATCGGTCCTTGCCGATCTTGAGATTGTCTTCGAAGCCCGTGCGTGTATGCCCGCCAAGCTCGAGGCACCACTTGTTGACCTCGAACTGGAACCGCCCGGTCCCGAGCGCCGACCAGGTGGCTTCGGGCATCAATTCCTTGAGTTCGCTGACCAGGAATTCCAAAAGCGATCGCCGCACCGGCAATGAGTTGGTGATCCCCATCACGAACTGGACATGCAGTGGCGCATCGATCTGCCCCCGCTTGGCATAGTTCACGGCATTGTAGAGCATCGCCGCATCAAACACCTCGATTTCGGGTTTGACCCCGTACTGCTTCATGCTGGCCGCCAGGCTGTCGATGAACTCGGGCGGGTTCTCGTAGATTTGCTTTGGGAAGTTGACCGACCCTGTTGCCAGCGACGCCATGTCGGGCGACAGCGATAACATCGCACCGCGCTGAGCGGGTTCACGGCCGCGACCGCCCGTCGACAGCTGAACAATCATGCCCGGGCAGTGCTTCTCGACGCCTTCCTTGACTTCAGCGTACAAATCCGGATCGGACGATGGGTTCTCATCCTTGTCGCGGACATGAACGTGGACGAGCGCGGAACCCGCCTCGAAAGCTTCGTGGGTCGACTCGATCTGCTCAGCCGGCGTTACCGGGACGGCGGGGTTGTCAGCTTTCTTCGGGATCGCGCCCGTAATCGCCGTTGTGATGATGATCGGTGTCGTCATGAGGCACAATCTCCCGGGTAGAGTCGTAGCGAACAGTTTGATCGTCGTTGATCGCTTATTCTACTACTGTAACGGTCAACCGTCAGAACTCCGAATTCCTGCATATTGGTGAAACGGCATGTCAACGATCAAACCCTTCCACGTCAATGTCCCGGACGAAACGATCGAATATATCCGTACGCGGGTCGCCAACTATCCCTGGCACGAAATGCCCGATGACGGCGGCTGGGATTACGGTGCCAATCTCGACTACATGAAGGAGCTGTGCGCCTATTGGGTCGAGGAGTTCGATTGGCGCAAACAGGAAGCAAAGATCAACAAATTCTCGCATTTCACCGCTCCGGTAGACGGTATTGACGTCCATTTCATTCATGAAAAGGGCAGCGGGCCGGCGCCGATGCCATTGCTCATCAGTCATGGTTGGCCGGGCACTGTCGTTGAGTTTCTCGACATCATCGAGCCACTGGCTCACCCTGAGCGATTTGGCGGCAACGTCGAGGATGCCTTCGACGTGATTGCGCCATCGCTGCCCGGCTTCGGCTTTTCCGGGCGGCCGCCACGGCCCTATGGTCCGCGCAAAGTCGCTGGCGTCTTCAATGCACTCATGACCGATACGCTTGGCTATGACGGCTACCTGGCGCAGGGCGGGGACTGGGGCGCAGCAATTTCCAGCTGGCTCGGCTTCGATCATGCACCGGCATGCAAGGCGATCCACATCAACATGATGTCGATGCACCATCCAGATGGCCCGCAGACGCCTGAAGAAGAAGAATGGGCGCAGCGCTTCAAACGTGAACAGCTCATGGAAAACGGCTACCGCACACAGCAGGCGACCAAGCCGCAAACCCTGAGCTATGCCATGATGGACAGCCCTGTCGGCATCGCTGCGTGGCTGATTGAAAAATTCAACTCGTGGTCAGACACCGATGGTGACGATATCGAGAGCGCCCACAGCAAGGATGCGCTACTCACCAACATTATGGTTTACATCACGACGCGCACATTCAACACGGCGTCATGGATCTACTACGGACGCCGCGAGGAAGGTGACAGGACGCTCTCAAAAGACGGTCGCCGTGTCGAAGTGCCGACCGCCTGCGCCCTATTCCCGGAAGAACTGCTTGCCTGGCCGCCACGTCCCTATGTCGAGCGGATGTTCAATGTCCAGCGCTGGACGGATATGCCGCGCGGTGGTCACTTTGCAGCAATGGAAGTCCCGGAACTGCTGCTGCCTGACATTCGGGAATTTGCCCGCACATTGCGCTAAGAGAGCCCCCACGAACGTTGTAAACCGGAGAGACACACGACATGACATCCAACACCTACGACTACATCGTTGTTGGTGCCGGTTCGGCGGGCGCCGTGGTTGCCAATCGGCTAAGCGCGAGTGGCGAGTATAATGTGCTCTGCCTCGAAGCCGGCACGGAGGGGTCCGGGTACGTTTGGTCGCGTATCCCGGCCGGTGTCGCCAAGCTGATCGACAACCCGGCCGTCAACTGGTGTTACAGCTCGGAACCGGACGAGGGCAGCGGCGGGCGACGCATCGACGTGCCGCGCGGCAAGATGCTGGGCGGGTCAAGCTCGATCAACGGCATGGTGTTCGTGCGCGGTCAGCCGCAGGATTACGACCATTGGGCCCAACTTGGCAATCGCGGTTGGAGCTACCAGGACGTACTTCCCTTATTCAAACAGATGGAGTCGTTCGAAGGTGGCGCTGATGAGCAGCGCGGCGGCGATGGGCCACTGAAAGTCACCCACACCGAACGCAAGGGCGCCTTCTACGACTACATGATCAAATCCGCAGAGGCGGTCGGGATAAAGTTCAATCCAGACTATAATAGCGGCGACCAGGAAGGCATCGGCCTGACCCAGGCGACAATCAACCAGGGACGCCGCCAGAGCACCGCATACTGCTATCTCGACCCGGCGCGCAAGCGGCCCAACCTGACGATCGAAACTGGCGCGATGGCCCATTCACTCATACTCGAGGGCAGAACATGCGTCGGCGTGCGTTATGCGATCAACGGAGAAGTGCGCGAAGCGCGAGCCGCACGCGAGGTGATCGTCTCCGGTGGGTCAATCAATTCTCCCAAACTGCTTGAGCTCTCAGGGATTGGACAGGCCGAAATTCTCGAAAAGTTCGGCATCGACATTATCCATGAACTGCCGGGCGTCGGCGAGAACCTGCGGGATCACTATTCGCCGCGGGTGAAATTCGCCGTCGCCGAAAGCGCGCCAGCATTTGCCAATGATGGCCGTGGTTGGCGGCTTGCGCGTGAGGCGATCAAATATGCGTTCGCTCGCAAAGGCCTGCTCGCAACGTCGACGGTACCGATCCGCATGTACTTCCGCTCACGGGAAGGTCTGGCCTCGCCTGATCTGACAATATCCGGCTTGCCATTCATCTATGAGATCATCAATCGGGAGCGCCGCATTTCAAAGCGCCGCGGTATCACATTCAACATCAACGTGCTGCGCTCTGAAAGCATTGGAAGTATTCATATCCAATCCGACAAGGCAGATGACCCGCCCGCGATCCGCTTCAACTTCCTGTCCGCCCAACACGACCGCGATGGTGTTCTTGCAGCCATGCGAAAAGCACGCGAAATCATGGCGACACCACCGATGGCCGGCATCATCGAAAGCGAAATCGCACCTGGCGCCGATTTGCAAACTGATGAAGAATTGCTCGAATGGGTCCGCAATACCGCCGAGACGACGTATCACCCTGTCGGCACCTGCAAAATGGGACACGATCCGATGGCGGTTGTCGATGATCGGTTACGTGTTCACGGCATAGAGGGTTTGCGAATTGCCGACGCTTCGATCATGCCGACGCTGACATCAGGCAACACCAATGCACCGTCAATCATGATCGGTGAGAAGTGCGCCGAGATGATCTTGTCAGCGCCGCGAGAGGCGGCCGTCGCGGCGTGATCTTGCTAGTTGATCAGCCGCATGGAACCACCGAACGCCACCATTCGGCATAGAGTGTCTGTTCCGGGTCAAGGCCGCTGACATCGGGCGCACCGTCGTCCCACCAGACGGGGCCGGCTTCGCCGAGCGCGACCTTGGCAGCAAGGACGCGATCCGTAGCGGTACGGACTTCCGCTTCCCCGACGGCATCGCGCGCAGCCATCCGGGCCTGCATGAGTTGCTTGATCAGGCGGCGGCGCTCGGTATCGCTCAGCGCTGGATTGGTGCAGCGACGCAGCTTGCCGCGAGCCACAAAGTAGCGGCCATCCGGCGTATGGGGACGGTCTTTGCGGATATCTCAGCGCTCCTTTCTATCAAACCGCGCATGTACCGATCGCTAGACCGAACGCGCCGCGATCAGGTCAGCTTTGCGCAACACACGCTCGGCCATTAGCACGATATCAATCGCGAGGAACGTGCCGTCGACGTAGGCAACGCCGCGACCATCGGCGACTGCAGCCGAATGCGCTTCAACGATCCGCCGTGACCTGGCAACTTCCGCCTCAGTCGGCGAAAACACCTCATTACAGGGCGCAACCTGGTTGGGATGAAAAATAATCTTACCATCGAAGCCAAGCTCCCGGCCAAGCATGGCATCGGCACGGGTGGCCTCGGCATCCTTGACAGCGGCAAAGTAGGCGGCATCGATCGCCTGCAGGTCGGCTGCGCCGGCAGCAGCAGCAATCGTCGCGCGCGGATATTCGAACGCACGCGCTGTCGTCGCACTGCCGGTCGCCGCTGCATAGTCACCTGAGCCAAAGAACAGCGCTGACGTGCGTTGCGTCGCATCAACGATAGCAAGCGCATTCAGGAGGCCACGTGGCGTTTCGATCGTCGCCACCACATCGATCGTACGGCCTTTGCCGAGACGTTGTTCGACGTCCTTCAGGGTTTTATCAAGTTCGACCAGCTGCCAAGCGGCTTCAACCTTCGGGATGAACAAGGCATCGACGTTGTCGAAAGACAGGGCAGCCATATCCGCATTGAACTCCGGCGTGCCGATCGCGTTGACCCGCACCAGGCGTTCACGAAATTCGAAATCAAAACGCGCAAGTGCCGTGTTGATCGTTTCGCGAGCCAGCGCCTTGTCGTTGGGCGCTACGCCGTCTTCAAGGTCGAAGACGACGCAATCGACGTCGAGTTGCGTCGCCTTTTCGAGACGCCCGAGCTGGTTTCCCGGCGTCAAAAGCATTGTGCGACGTAAGCGATGTCGCGCAGGTGACTGCAGTTCTGGCGTCGGTCTTGTCATCATGCTTGCTGCCAATATTGGAGCTTAACGACTGGCTAGCGCGCGGCCGGCCGCTCGGAAGTTGTAGTGACGGTCGAGCAAGCCGTGGCGCGGGTTGTAGCCGCGATCAACGTCGACGAACGTATCGATCTGTAAGGACACCGACTTGAGATTTGGCGCAATCTGGACCGCTTCGGCAACCCGAGCCGCGATTGCATCGTCATCAAAGTTTGCAATCGCGGGATTCGGATTCGCAATACGAATATTGACCTCGATGAGACGGTCAATCTCGCCGCCGAAAGCATCGAGATCAGCAAGCCGGCCGGGCAAATCGTCATCAAGATTGAGTTGAAAGACCAGGCCGGCGCGCGCGACAGCCGCTCCGGCAGATCGCAACGCGGTGAGAACCGTATCGCGGTATTCCCACTTGAAACCGGAACTGACCGAGTGGGCAAACTTGCTGCCTTGTTTTGGTTCGTGTTTGGACGAGTGCGATTTGCCGATTACGATCGGTATGTCGCCGAGTTCAGAGAGTGCTGCGAAGTCACCTGAAATATCATCAAGATCGTCTGACGCGCCGACAATCTCAAGCTGTGCGACCAGTCCGCGATGGCTGTTGATCAACGCAAGCGTCTCCGAGTCGGGCACACCGAGCGAAAAGAACGAGAATTCAATGCCGGTCGTGGCGTAGTCGGCAATGCGTCCGCGGATCTCCGGGTCGATCAAATCCGTCAATGGTACGCGGACACGCGAAAGCCCCATCTGTTTGAGGCGCATCAGTGTGTAATCGTTACGCGTTCGCTTTCGCGCGAACTCCTCCATCGGGCCATTGTAGGGAAGATCGATCGGCGTCGCCCAGGCATGGCGCAATGGCACCGTGATCGGCGTTGCCGGATCCATGCGCCATGGCGACCCGTCGGCTGGCAACGACTTGCCTTTTGGAAGTTCGTTGCCATCGGTTGGCACAATGCGGATTCGATGACCTTGTGCAAACACATCTACCAACGCATAGCCGAACTTGCCGGTATCGTTACGGCCATATTCCTTCGGTGGCTCGATCGCGTACATCTCCGAATAATCCTGCCGTACAAAACTTGTCGGCAGAAAGCAGTAGAGGCGGCTGTTGTTGATGCGGTTGTAGAAGAACTGATGCACGTGGCCTGAGAAAACGGCTTCGATGCTGTGCTTCTCGACCAACCCCAAGAACCAGGAACGGCCCGGCTCAGCGAAATTATCGTAGTGGCTCTGTTCGTCCCCCGAGTAGATGAACGGCGGGTAGTGCGAACACAAAAAAATACGACGCCCCGTCGCCTGCGCGAGGGTCTCTTCGAGCCAGGCCCGTTGCTCTGCCTCCTGTGGCGTGCCGGAGTTAACCAGCGACGAATTGATCATCATGAACACACAGTCTTGACGCTCAAAACTGTGATAGCTGGCACCGAACTGCGACTCGTATTGACTGATCGTATCGGCGTCCGCTGGACCGGCCGGCGCATCAGGGTTCGGTTTGTCGCCGATGTCGTGGTTGCCGGGCATGAAATGCATGATCGAGCGCAGCGGTGAGAATATATCGTGCGCCTCCTCACAGGCCTGCCCGTACGTCGGCAGATGCGGCAGTGGATGCACCATATCGCCAAGGTGCAACACGAAGGCAGGGTTGTGCTGCTTGATCGCGGCAATCGCATAGCGGGCGCGATCATTCGACAAACGGTTGACAGGAAAGGGTGAGGACTCATCCAGTTCAGCCGGACGGATATGTGTGTCCGTGATAATCGCGAACGTAAACAAAGGTTGGTCGGTCAAAGTCTTCTCCGGCATCATAGGGCAGCAGCACCGTCGTCAAATTAGTCGCCCAGACCGCAGTCGTCCATGGCCAGAATTTCCTGGACGTCACATCAAGCTGATGGTCGGTTGCCGGATTCTGCGGATACACGTCAGCCCGGTTGCCTGTTATAGTCCGCAAGATCACGTGAGGACGCGACAAGGACTCCCAATGGCGCAATCCAACGACTTTCTGGTACCCGGCACCGGTCTTCGGATCGAAGGCGCGCCAGGCGGCAGACTTAAGGGCCTTACATTCGTTGCGAAAGACCTGTTCGATATCGCCGGCCATCCAACCGGCGCCGGCAATCACGACTGGGCGCGTGTCCATCCTGTGCCGAGTGAAAATGCCTGGGCGGTACAAAAGCTCCTAGATGCCGGCGCAACGCTCATCGGCAAATCCATCACAGACGAAATCTCTCTTGGCATTCTCGGCGAAAATGCCTTCGATGGGACACCGCTCAATCCGAAGGCGCCGGATCGCGTGCCCGGCGGATCCTCGTCGGGTTCGGTTTCAGCAGTTGCGCAGGGTTTTTGCGATACCGCGCTTGGTACCGACACCGGCGGCTCAATCCGCGTCCCCGCCAGCTTCTGTGGCGTTTACGGATTGCGCCCGACGCATGGCCGCCTGCCGCTGACCGGCATGCTGCCGCAAGCGCCATCTTCCGACACGACCGGGTGGTTTGCCCGCGATGCGGATACATTCGCGCGCGTCGCCAGCACAATGTTCGACGAGGAAGTCCCTGATGCGTTGCCGACCCGACTGGTTATCGCAACCGACGCATTCGGATTTGCCGATGAAGCGGTACGTGAAGCACTTCAACCGCTGGTGAAGCGACTATCTACCCTCGTCGGCGACACCCGCGAGGATCTGCTGGCACCGCAGGGCCTCTCCGTTTGGGCACGCGCCCAGCGTGTTCTGCAGCCGGCGGAAGCCTGGACCACATTCAAAACCTGGATCGAGCGCGACAATCCACGCCTCGCCTTTCAGGTGGCGCGCAATCTCGCGGCGGCTTCGATGATCACCGCTACCGAGCGCAATTGGGCTGGATTAATGCGCGAAGAGGCCCGCGCCCGCCTCCGAAATCTCGTGCCACCAGGCGTCATTCTGTGCCTGCCATCGACCCCGACACAGGCGCCCCTCAAAGACCGGCCGATGCGAGAACTAGACATTGTCCGAGATCGCATAACTTGCCTCGCCGCACATGGCGGCCTTACCGGTCACCCGCAACTCAGCATACCCGGTGGCGAGGTCGAGGGTGCTCCAGTCGGACTATCGATCATAGGCGCGCGTGGCCATGACATGACACTCGCTGCCGTTGCCAGAAAATTGGAGATCTGACCAATGACCACTCCCGACATGACGCCGAACTGCCCTGAAATTGTGGAAGAAGTACGCGATCATTTCGAACGCTATGAGCAGGCCTTGATCGACAAGGATGTCGACGTGCTCGATGCAACGTTTTGGGAGAGTCCACACACGATCCGCTATGCGTTACACGAGAACGGTTACGGCTTTGACGAGATCCACGCACATCGTGTGGCACGGCCACCAGGCCCCGGCATCAAGGAGCACCGCATTCGTCTTGAGATATTGACGGTCGGTCGCGATATCGCGACGGTCAATCTCGAGTTCAAAGTTCTGGGCCGAGAATTGATTGGTCGTCAGAGCCAGACCTGGGTGCGTTTCCCGGATGTCGGTTGGAAAGTGATCGCCGCCCATGTATCAACGGTCAGCGAGGATGCTCTTTGGTAACTGAGACGTATCGCCGAGACAGGAGTAGAGCTATGCCAGACATTGAATATTTTTATTCCGCTCATTCCGCCTACGCCTATATCGGCGCTTCGCTGCTATCCAGAATTGCAACGCGCGCGAACGCGCGCATTATCCACCGACCCATCGAATTGCGCCAGGTCGTCGCTGCAATGGGCGGCGCCACCAATAGCCTGACCCCGCAACGTCGCGAATACTTTTCAGGCCGCGAGATCGAACGTTGGGCTTCCTATCGAGGGGCGCCGATCATGCGTGGCATCCCAACGCATCACGACCATGACTTGGCACGCGCCAATGGCGTCCTGATCACGGCAATCGAAAACGGCCATGACATCAACGAGCTGTCGCACGCGATGCTTCAGGCGCACTGGCGCGATGATGCCGACCTCGATGACGAAGACGATCTGGCCAAGATCATCACAGCCGTTGGCTTCAAGCCTGCCCGTTTGCTTGGCTCAGCCTTGTCTCCGAAAGTGCAGGAAATCCATGCGCAAAACACCGCCGAAGCCATCGAGCGGTCTGTCTTTGGATCACCGACATACTTCGTTGACGGCGACATGTTTTACGGCCAGGACCATCTTGAGTTGGTCGAGCAGGCGCTTGAGAAACCATTTCCGCAACTGTGGGGGCAGGACGAAGAAAACGAAATCACAGCCGAAGCAGCAAGTGGGGATTAGTTCTTCTTGAAGCTATCATTCCGGTGTCCGCGACCGGCTAGAATCGTCGTGGCGACACCGAGAGTAATGAACGCAATCGCAATCCAAACAGACGCGAGCGGTGCGCGCCCGAGAATAAACCATTCCATCAGTGCACCAAATACCGGCATCAGCGGCATCGTCGCGACGGCTGCAACGGCGCCCAAACGGCCGATGCCCCAACCGTAGAGCATGACCGCGGCAACGTTGAAGATGATGCCCTGATAAATGCCGTGCGCGATCGTTTGCACGGGCGCCACAGACAAGATGTTTGGTGAAAGGTAGGCAACGTAGACCACCAGGTAGGGTAGCGAAAAGATCGCCGCCAGCATTGCGCCTTGCAACGGCTTGATGCGCCATGCCTTGAGCGCGACAGTAAAGCTTCCCCACAGAACGCCGGCCGCAATATAGCTGAGTTCACCCCACCAGGTCGCCGCTCCTGATCGCAATTCGGGCAATACCAGAACGGCCAACCCAACAAGGGCAATGACAAGCCCGAGCAGCCGCATGGCCATCAACGGTTCGCGCAACAACCAATACGACAGAAACGTCCCTTGGATCAACGCTACGGCAGGCACGATCCCCGCGCCATGGGTGACAGGTGCGCCCGCGACGCCGGTCAGGACACAAACCCCAAACGGCGCGCCGCCCAGTACAGCCAGACCTGCACCGCGCGTCCAACCCGGGTCGCGCGACAGTTGCCCGAGATTGGCAATGAAAATTGGCAACATGACCGCCGCAGCAACACCATATCTTAACGCGACGACATCCGCTGGCGCACCCCCGACATCGTAGTACATCCGAGCGGAGACAAACCCACCAGTGAGAATGAAAACGGCACCTACCAAGGCAGATGCGCCAACCAAATGCTGCGGTTTTTGCGGCATAGGGCTTGCTCGCTCCACTCTCGACACTTCTTTGGTGACATTATCTGCGACGATAGATTCGCCCGAGCATCAAAGGCGTCAAATACATCGGTATCTGGTAACACCCGATGAATAGAAACAGCGGATCCATCACCGCAGCCGGGAGCGCGGCAAGAAAGAATGCCATATTGCGATTGCCTGAAACAATGGCATAAGCGACACGATTGCTGCCAGCGCCCGTTGCGCCAGCGACAACGAACGCGATCACCTGTAGGCCGAAATTGCAGGCAAACGCCAAGCCAAGCATCTTGATCACCGCAAACGGTTCGCTTTTGAGCGCCGGCCCGATTGCAGCCATCAACCCGATGACGGCAATTGCCATGGCAATCGCCGAGACACCGTCAAGCGTCTGCACACCACGCTGGGAAAGATCTCGAAACATGAGGTGGCGAATGGCAAAACCTAACCCGGCGACGCCGATCACCAAGGCGAGCAGTCGCGCGGACGCCATCGCAATGACGTCAAACCCGCCAATCGTCGGCAAAACCAGCAACGTCGGTACAATCGTCAAAGGGAGCAACGCCAACCCTACGATCAGCAGGCGCAGGGCGGGCGCCGGATCATTACCTGTCAAAATCGTCAGGTTTGATGCGCCCAGCAACGGTGCCGCCGCAACCATGAGCACGACGGCCGTGGTCAAAGTGTTGTCAAATCCGAGAAACCTCGCGACGCCAAACATCGCAAGAGGCATGGCGATTTGAAAGATCACCACAAGAAGCACGCTGGCTCTCATATCTGCCAACCCGCCAAGCATCTGTCGTGGACCAATGCGCATGGCCGCAAGCAGCAACAGTACCGAGACAAGTTGCGGCAGCCAAGGCTTCATCAGGGCAGCAAGTTCGGGCAGGAATACGCCGGCAAGCAAACCGAGCACGAGAATGAAGCGGCCATAATGCGCGGCACCGTGCAGGATTTGAGTCAACATACCGTCCGCTTTCCCGTAACCGGGTCACAAGCGCCCAAGGAGTCTCAACCTATAGCGCCGAAACGCAGCGACGGCCTCAACAATAAATTCGATTGGAGGCGCCTAAGTTCAAGGCTGCCAATCAATTGTTTCAGCCGCGAACAGTTCCTCGGGCGAAACTTCGCGCGGCGCGATGCCTTGCGCAAACGAATAGCGGCAAAGCGCTTCGATCGCACGTCTGTTGCGATGCAGGCCGTAGGCCCAGAAATCATCACCCAGTATTTGCTTTGCTGCCATCAACTGCTGCGCGCCCCAAGGCAGCATCGTAAAGAGTGCCTGGCTTTGCGCCAATCCGCTGAACGCATAACGGCGTGCAGCATCGAACCCATCGCATATTTTGACGGCGAGATCTGGTTTCTCACTGAGCAATTCGCGGCGCACGCCGATCAAATGCATGATCGGAAAAATGCCGCTCCGTCGTCCGTAATCGGCCTCGATAGCGGCATAGTCCTTAAATAGACGGCGCACGTTGGGATGTCCTTCAAGGAACACGGGCGGCGGTTTGTAGGCAACCATGGCGTCAATTTCACCAGTGGCAAGCATATCCGATAGCCTTTGATCGGCGTCAATGGCTTCGAGTTCGACATCGCGCGGCAGCATACGCGCGATCGGTTGGCTGTCTTCCGCGTCCACCGGGCCATAGCGCCATCTGATATCCGCGGCACGCACGCCAAAGTCGTCTTCCAGCACGCCCCGTGCAACGAGCGCAGCTGTCATCGAGTATTCGCGCACACCAACGATACGGCCTGCAAGATCCCGCGGCCCCGTTATGCCACGATCCGTGCGCACATAAATCGCCGAATGGCGGAAAGACCGGGATGGAAAAATCGGCAACCCCACGTATGGGCTTTGCCCTGTTGCCGTTAGATACAGGTAGTTGCTGAACGACAGTTCTGTGACATCGAACGCTTGCTCATCGAAGGCGCGCGCGAAAATTTCTTCCAGAGGTGCTGTCACAAACGTCGCATCGACATCATCAATCGAAACCAGGCCACCAATCAGCGGCAATGTCCGATCGTTGATGCCGACAGCAACGCTGACTTTGGTCTCAGACAAGACAATCCTCCGCGCCATTCAGCTCCGATGCCGAATATCTATGCACCGCTGGCGCGCGCCGTAGCATATCCCTTGACGACGACTTCGCCTTTTTGATTGGTCGTCGTGATCGTCATGTCGACCAGGGTTTCGCCACCTTCCTCACGAATGGCATCAACCACGGCCGTGCCGGTCAGATCATCGCCAGGCCAGACTTGATTGGTGAACCGAACTCCGAACTTCTTGACGTTTTCAGCGCCGAACCGATCCGTCACCATGCGCCCCGTCATACCCATCGTCAGCATACCGTGCGCAAACACGCCCGGATAACCGGCCGCTTCCCGGCAGTAGAGGTCATCGGTATGAAGAGGATTGTAGTCGCCGGACGTGCCGGCATACATGACCAACTGGGTGCGGGTTAAATCCTTGACCAGAACATCTTCAAAAGTGTCACCGATGGAGAGCTCATTTACTTGTATCGACATCGTTATCCTCCTAGCTCTGATCGACAGGACGTTCGGTCTTGACGCTGACGCTGCGCGACGTGCAGACCAGTTCGCCGGCCGCGCAGCGATATTCCTGGATACGCTCCTGAAACAAGAGCTTGCCGGCGCGCTTGCTTTCCTTTTCCCAGGACTTGCCGTCCTTTTCCGTGACCGTCAGCACGTCCCCCGGCCGAATAGGGCGTTCGAACTCAAAATGCTGCTCAGCATGCAGCCCGCCGGATGACGACGGCTTGCCCTCAACCCCCGTCGGATCCTTACCCGAGCCGAACCAGGGCTCACCCGGCTTCAAACGCAAAAAATATTCGGGATCAAACTGCGCCACGGCACGTGGAAAAGTTGGCGGTGCTGCGGCGTCTTCAAGCCCCGTATCGGGCACGCCGTAATCTCCGATTGAGCGGCGAAACATCATGATATGCGTTGCCTCGACCGGGAAGGTCATTGTTTTATCGTCTGCCATGGTTTTGCGTTGGAACCTTTTGTGATTGGGCCGAATGCAGAAACGCCTTGATCGATCAACGGCGCAGTAAATGCCGGATACGATCCCCGCTTCTTGGCCTCAAGGGAAGGGCCATGATGTGGGTATCCGTGCGTTGATCCATACCCACTCCGTGCTTGCGTACAGCTTGCCGCTCCAAACAATACTGGAACAACTCTTAGAATGACTCTTAGAATAATTCTAACATACTGTTTTTAATACATTTTTCCTTGACGCATCATCCTGAATCAGGCACATAGAATGCGAATGGCAAGCGATCGTGAGACGTACACAATCAAAACGATAAGTTGGTCGTCGTCTGATAAACAGTTGACGCAAGCTATCTCTGGATTGTTTCCCGACCAACGATCACACACTTACAACCGATGCGGCCAGAGACATTGCCGCGTCGCCCAATCGAGGGCCTACTCTGAATGCGTATGATGCTGTCTTCTTCTAAGTCCCGCTGGTCAGTTCTGGCTGGAGCTGCCATCACCGTCGCAACGCTTGTGGTGTCGCCGGCCCAGGCTGAGGAATTAAACATCTACTCGCATCGCCAGCCGTTCCTGATCAAACCTTTTCTGGATGCCTATACAAAGAAGACCGGCACCAAGATCAACGTCGTCTACGCATCGAAGGGATTGGCACAACGTCTAGCAGCCGAAGGCGCGCGCTCTCCGGCCGATGTCATACTTACGGTCGATATTGCCCGCCTCTCCGTCTACGCAGACAAGGATCTGCTTGCCGCCGCTCCATCAGAGATCTTGAAAAAGAACATCCCGTCGCATTTACGCGATCCCGGCAATCGCTGGTTCGCTTTTTCGAAGCGCGCGAGAGTGCTTGCCGTTTCAAAGCAGGCAACTGACCTTTCTGAACTCAAGCGCTATGAAGATCTCGCCGATGCAAAATGGCGTGGTCGCATCTGCTCGCGACCCGGCAGTCACGTCTACAATCGAGCCCTGATCGCAGCCGTCATGCATGCCAACGGCGGCGATGCGGCAACGGCCTGGGCAGAAGGTGTGATCAAGAATCTGGCGCGGCGCCCACAGGGCAATGACCGGGCACAGGTGAAAGCGATTTTCGAAGGCGTTTGCGATATCGCCATCATCAACAACTACTACTTCGGCAAACTCACGCACTCCAACAAGAAGGCCCAGCGAGACTGGGCCGGCGCTGTACGCCTGATCTTCCCCAATCAAGGTGATCGTGGCACGCACGTGAACATCTCTGGTGGTGGCATTGCGAAACACTCCAAGCACAAGGACGAGGCCATCCGATTTTTGGAATTTTTGACCTCGAAAGAGGCACAGGACCTATACGGAACCATTAATTTTGAGTACCCGGTTAATCCGAACGTCGCGATGTCCAGCGAGTTGCAGTCGTGGGGCACCTTCAAGGAAGACCAAATGCCTATCGCGCGCATAGCTGAACTGGCACCTGAAGCGCAGAAACTCATCGACAGGGTCGGATGGTAGACTCCACAGACGATCCGTCGGCGGCAGGCAACGGCCTGCTGTCACGTTCCTGGATCGCCACTCAATTGAACCCCTGGGCCATCGCGACGATCGTCATCGTCGCGATGCTCGTTGCACCTATAGTGGCCGTGTTTGTCGCCGCAACAGGAGACAGCGGTGGACTTTGGGGGCATCTGTTCGAGACGGTGCTGCCGAGATATGTCGCGAACTCGCTAATCCTGATGATCGGTGTTGGCATCGTCGCGCTGGTGTTCGGGATCAGCACGGCCTGGGCGGTGACAATCTACGAATTCCCGGCGCGGCGCTATATCGAATGGATGCTGCTGTTGCCGGCGGCAGTGCCGGCCTATCTGGTTGCATACACCTACACCGACTTTCTGGAATATGCCGGCCCCCTGCAAGGCGCCTTACGTGATCTATTTGGTTGGCAAAGCGCGCGCGACTACTGGTTTCCCGAGATCAGGTCGATCGGCGGCGCGATGCTGGTGATCGGCGCCGTGCTTTACCCCTATGTCTATATGATGGCGCGTACCGCCTTCGTGCTGACGCCGGCGTCCTTGTTCGAGACCGCGAAAGCGTCCGGGCGAAACATTTTCTGGGCGGTTGGCCTGCCTCTCGCACGGCCTGCGATTGTCGCCGGCCTGGCACTGGTCTTGATGGAAACCCTGTCTGATTTCGGGACCGTTGAATACTTTGCAATCGAGACGCTCACGCTCGGAATTTTCAACGTCTGGCTGGGCATGAACAGTCTGCCGGCCGCTGCCGAACTGGCCATCATTGCGTTCCTGTTTATTATCGCACTGCTCGTCATAGAACGTGTCGCACGCGCCAACCGGCGATACACCGACACCACCAAACGCTCGGTTCCGCTACCACCGGAGCGCACGTCAGGCTGGGGTACGTTCGCCTGTTTGGCGGTTTGTGCCGTGCCGATCTTTGTCGGCTTCGTTCTGCCAGTCGGCGTACTCCTCAATTTTGTACTCCGTGGCGAGTCAGTTGGGTTCAGCGACGTCGTCATCACGGCCGCACTCAATTCTGTAACCGTCGCACTCAGCGCAGCATTTCTGATCATGTCGATTGCAACCTTCATGGCGTTGGTTGCCACCTATCAAGCTGGCCCCATTTTGCGTCGCGCAACGGCCTTTGCATCGATTGGCTACGCCTTCCCCGGCACGATTCTGGCGATCGGCGTGGTCACCGCTGGCGGCGCAATCGACCGAGCCATTGCGGCATTCGCCCAGGCTGCGTTCGGGCTCACCTATTCAGGGTGGCTCGCGGGCAGCATCGCCCTTGTCGTTCTGGCATGCGTCGTGCGCTTCCAGGCAATCGGCTACGGCGCCATGACGTCCGGCCTGGAACGGTTGCCACCCAATCTGCTGCATGCCAGTCGGACGCTGGGCCTGACGTTTGGCGGCACCGTCCGTACGGTGATCCTGCCGCTGATACAAAAATCCTTCATTGCCGGCGGACTACTCGTGTTCGTCGACGTAATGAAGGAACTGCCGATGACACTACTCCTGCGCCCGTTTAATTTCGAAACGCTGGCAACCTACGTCTACCAATTCGCAAAGGACGAACTGCTTGAAGAAGCGGCCCTGCCGGCGTTGCTGATCGTCCTGGCCGGCATCCCGCCGATCATCATCATGAACGCAGCGCTCCGTCGATTGGCGCGATAGCACCCCGCTCCCGGCGTTCGGCCTCGTACGATCACGGAACAGTCACCCAGATTGATTTGCATCAAACGGCACCAGCGGCAACGGTTTTAACCCGTCCATCGCTGGGAGACAGATCGATGACGCCAGCCCTTCGCAACCAACCTCCACTCGGACTTCTGACCCTCTTGATGCTCTTTGCCACGGTATCGCAGAGCGTGGCGACGGAACGAGTGGATCGTCCGGATGCGAAATCGCCACCACCGATCAAATGGCGGGCATGGGGTGACAAGCTTTTCCGCGATGCCAAACAGACCAAGCGATACGTCGTTCTCGATCTAAATGCGCGCTGGTGTCATTGGTGTCATTTCATGGAAAAGCGCACCTATGCGCATCCCGAGATCCGTCGTGTCATTGACGCTGGTTATCTCGCGGCCAAGGTTGATCAGGACGCCAATCCGGATCTCGCCTCACGATACGGCGACTGGGGATGGCCCGCGACCATCATCTTCGACCCCAACGGCAAGGAAGTCACCAAGCTGCAAGGGTTTCAGCGCCCCAGCCGCATGTATCACATTCTCTATACGATCCTGGCGCATCCTGACCGCGTGCCGCAGTTGCCAGCCGAACCAGAAGCCGAAGCCGGCGCGTCGTTTCTCGGCAAGCAACAGCGCACAAAACTCATCGGATTGCTCGATGCGACGTATGACAAGGAGCACGCCGGTTGGGGACGGCGATTAAAATTCCTGCAATCCGAAGTCGTTGAATACGCGCTGAAGCAGGCCCGCAACGGGAACGCTGAATTTGCAGCAAAGGTGCGTCGCACGCTCGATGCGGCACTGGTGTTGATCGATCCCGTCTGGGGCGGCATTTATCAGTACTCTCATGAGCGCGACTGGTCTGCGCCGCATTTTGAGAAAATCATGTCGTCGCAGGTCAACGCGATCAGGCTCTATACCCAGGCCTACCGGCAATTCAAAGATCAACGCTACCTCGTGGCAGCGCAACGTATCGGTGGCTATCTCATGCAGCGCCTGCACGCGCCTGAAGGCGCGTTCTATACCAGTCAGGACGCCGATGTAGACCACGACCTGCTTGGTGAAGCCTTCTACAAGCTCGACAACGATGCGCGCGTAAAACTGGGCAGGTCGCCGCCGATCGACACGAACAGCTATGCTCGAGAGAATGGCTGGGCGGCACGCAGCATGCTCGCGCTCTACGCTGCAACGGGCGAAACCGCCTATCGCGCGGCGGCGAAGAACGCACTGAATTGGGTCATTGCGAACCGGACATTGCCAAGCGGGGGCTTTGCGCATGGCGCAAAGGACGCGGCCGGCCCGTATCTATCCGACACGCTAGCAATGGGCGAAGCCATGCTCGCGTTCTACATGGCAAGCGGTGATGTTATCTGGCTGAAACGCGCCGGCAATGCCGCAGATTTTATCCATGCGGCCTTCAAACATCCGAAAGCCGGCTATGTCACCACGCGAAAACCAACGATAGCCATTGCGACGTTCGCGAAACCCTTTGTCAACATCGAGGAGAACGCAGCACTCGCCCGCTTCGCCAACCTGCTGCATCGTGCTTACGGCGCGAACCGTTTTCGTGACATGGCGGCACATGCCCTGCGCCATTTGACCAGCAGTGTCACCATCGCACAGCGCCGCTTCATGCTCGGGACGGTTCTCGCAGACGATGAGATGGCGATCGAACCGGCGCACATCACGATCGTTGGTAAATCGGATGATGCCGCAGCTCAGGCGCTGCATCGTACGGCGTTGTCTTTACCGATGGGATATCTACGCGTCGATCGCTGGGATCCCGACAGCGGACCGCTGCTCAACCCGGACGTGCAATACCCGGCAATGGAGCGCGCCGCCGCGTTTGCCTGCGCCAACCAGGTTTGCTCGCTCCCCGTTTTCAACGCGAAAGACTTGAAACTGGCTGTCAAAAAGATGATGGCGCTGCGTCAACGACGGCGCACGATTCAATGATGAGAAGCGATTGGATCAGTGCTCTGCATCGCGCACGCCTTTAGTTTGTCTTGAGAGCTGGCGTTCACGATAGAAAACGAACAAGCCAGAAGCGACAATGATGCAGATTCCGACCCATGTCAGAGAATCGGGCAGATCATTGAACAGCAAAAAGCCGAGAGTGGTTGCGCTGACGATTTCGAGATATTGAAAGGGCGCAAGAACTGCCACCGACGCCCGCGAATAGGCCATGACGACCAGCACGTGTCCGCTCGTCGCAATGATCCCGAGTAACGCCAGCAACTGCCACTCCGTCAACGTCGGCCATACCGGCGTGATAACGGCGATGTCATAAGCACTACCAAACGCCATTGCGATCGACATCGCTATCAGACCAAAGACGCCGGCCAGAAACTGCATCGAAAGCGGCGAAACGCTTTGTGCAAGCCAGCGGGTAAGAATCACATAAAGCGCAAACGAAAACGCTGTGCCGACTGGCAGCAGAGCGGTCGCACCAAACACGTCATAGCTGGGCTTGATGATCAGCAGCGCGCCCAAGAATCCAATCGCGATCGCGACCATGCGCCGCCAGCCAAAAGCTTCGCCGAGCAGGACGGCAGCCAGCAAGGTGACGATAAAGGGCTGCACGAAAAAAATCGCAATCGCATCTGCCAGCGGCATCACTTTCAGAGCGCTGAAAAACAGCAGCGTCGCGACCGCGATCAAGACGCCCCGCGCGGCATGCGCCCAGAAATTGGCGCCCCATCGCAAGTTTCTCTGCCAAAGTACGAACGGCGCCAGCAGAAGAACCTGAAAAAAGAAACGTGCCCAGGCAGTCTGCCCGGCAGAAATCGAACCAGACACCAGTTTTGCCAGCGCGTCGATACCGGGCAGCATCAACATGGCGAGAATCATCAGCACCATGCCGCGTGAAACCGAACGCCCCGGCGCCTGAGTTTGCGAGGTTGTCGCGTCTGTCATCAATGTCAACTTTCAAACCAGGTTCAATGCGCGCCCACAACCATCATTCCCGCGACAGCCGCCGCCGGGACAGCGATAAGCATTATTGCGTCCGCACTCACCAGAAAACCCTCGTCAGCGCCCACGTCGCTTGGCCCTTTCCGCAAGCGCGAGATCAGGCCTGTTTGTTGTGAAAACGGTGACGTCCAAGTCAAACATTCGGCGAATAGATGCCACATCGTTGGCGGCATATGCTCCAACCGCAAGGCCAAGGGCCTGGCCTAGACGGTGTCGCTCCACATCAAGATCGCTTTCGTGCAAGGCGATTTCACGAATACCCCGTTGTGCGGCAATCTGCAGGACGGAATCGAGATCGCCAATCTGGCGAACGATCGAGCGGTCGATCAACCAGATCAACGGCACGTCCGGCAGGCAGGTATTGAAGCTCAACAAGGTATCGATCCAAAACGAGGTTACGGTCGTTCTGCGCTGTAAATCATGCCCGACCAGCGTCTCCGCGACTGCGCGCTCAAGTCCTGAATAGCGAAAACGATCGGCGTCAGCCTTGATCTCAAGGCGCAAATCAATCGGCGTTGGCTTATAAAGGTCGAAAATTTCGCGGAGCAATGGAATACGGTCCGACGCTGTGCCCTTGATGGTCAGTTGCGAGAGCGAGGCAAAGGCGTGCTCCGAGATAGATCCGGTTCCGTTCGTCATACGCTCAAGCGTCGGATCGTGGTGTACGACAAGTTCATTATCACGGGTCGGGTGCACATCGAATTCAACCTGATCGACATCCAGCGCCGCAGTCTCTCGAAATGCCGTCATCGAATTTTCCGGCCAGAGATCCGCGCCACCGCGATGCGAGGCGATCTTAGGCCGAACCGATCGTACGGGAAATGTTGTCACGGGCTCGTCCACCTTCGCTCACCTACAGTCATTCCGGATATAGTCGATCGCAGCGACGATCTCGATCATAATGGCGACCTGCGCGCAACCATGGATTATTTCTCGCTCCAATCGGAGGCTCATTATGCAAACCACACAGCACACCACGTCGAAGACAATAGACCGGGCAATCGTCAAAGCAAGGCGCAAGCGCGTTGCCGAAACGGTCGAAAACGTGCGCCAAATCGAGCGTGAACAAGGCGTCACACGGTCCGCTCTGCGTGAGATCGAAGCCGAACTGATACGCCTCTCGATGGACAAAGAGCTGTTCGACGCGACACATTTTCCCAATCCAGAACCCGGTAGTTCTGCCAAGCTCTATCTGTTGAGCGAAGACCAAGACGGGCGCTTTCCGCTCTACCTGACATGCGCCCTGCCTGGCGGCGCCGTACGGCCACACAACCATGGCACCTGGGCAGTTGTCGCCGGCCTGGATGGTTGCGAAGAGAACCGCTTCTTCAAGCGCGTCGAAGGCGGGCAAGAACCCGGCCCGGCGAAGATCACTCTTTCTGAAACAGCACAGGTGCGCGATGGTGGCAGCGTTGCCATGCTTCCAGATGATATCCATAGCGTCGCAACGCCCGGCGATATTCCGCGGCGCCATTTCCACATGTACGGGTTGTCACTGGAGCGCCTGCCCAAACGCCTCGCCTATGATATGAAGACTGACACCTGCGACTACATGGAGATCAATCCCAAGATCGTTCGGGTTGAACACGCATGAGACGCAGCGCCACAAACCCGTCAATCGGCACACAACCGTCCGTGACCCGGCCTCTCTATAGCGAAGGGAACAGTCCGCCTTGCTGAAACTCTATTATTCGCCGGGCTCCTGCGCGCTGGCCTCACACATTGCTCTCGCCGATGCCGGCGCCGACTACGAAGCGATCCGGGTCGATTTCGCGAGTGGTGAACAGATCCTGCCGGCATATTTGGCGATCAATCCGAAAGGGCGCGTTCCCGCGTTGATCACAGAGGCCGGCATCCTGACCGAAACACCCGCAATTCTGGCCTACATCGCCCAGCGCTTCCCAAATGCCGGTATGGCACCGTTGGATGATCCGTTCGCATTCGCGCGCGCACAGGAGTTCAACAGCTATCTGTGCTCAACCGTTCACGTCAATCATGCTCACCGCTCACGTGGCAAACGTTGGGTCGATGACCCGGCAGCGATCGCCGAGATGCAACGCAAAGTGCCAGAAACAATGTTTCAGGCATTCGATCTCATTGAGAAGGATTACCTCAAAGGCCCCTGGGTCCTCGGCGGGAACTACACGATCTGCGATGCCTACCTCTACACCGTGTCGCGCTGGCTCGAAAGCGACGGGATCGACCCGACAAAGCAGTTGCCGAGGGTCGCGGAACATCGTGCCCGGATGGAGAAACGCGATGTCGTGAAGTCCGTCGTCGACGAACACTTCGCTGGCATCGGCTGAGGGTTCGAAGGCATGGCGCGCTACCCCGGCGAGACAAATGAGCGACGCATCGCGCAAACCGCCTTGCAGTCTGCCGTCCAAGAGTTGTTTGCGGCGTGCGCAATGTCGCCGACAGATGCAGCCATTCTCTCCCAGTCACTGGTTCACGCCGATCTGCGCGGCATTCATTCACACGGCGTGCTGCGCGTGCCGGACTATGTCGCCAAACTCATGCGTGAGGGCGTTAATCCTCAGGGCAGGCCGACGATTGTCTCCGATGCGGGTGGCGCAATCGTCGTCGATGCTGACAATGCAATGGGACAAATCGCAGGCCAGTTGGCGATGACCTCAGCGATTGAGCGGGCACGCACCGTCAACATTGCCTTTGCGGCGGTGCGCGGCTCGAACCACTGCGGCGCGCTCGATTGGTACACCATGCAGGCGCTTGAACACGATATGATCGGGATTGCCGGCAGCAATGCGTTGCCAACCATGGCGCCATGGGGCGGTGTTGAAAAAATCGTCGGGCTCAACCCGATCTCCGTTGCCTTTCCAAGCAGCGAGATGCGTCCGTTCGTGATAGATGTAGCGCTCGGGGCAACCGCGCACGGCAAGATCCGGGTTTATGCACAAAAAGGCCAAGCCATTCCCGAAGGCTGGGCATTCGACGCCCAGGGGAATCCAACAACAGATGCCGAAATGGCGCTGGCAGGCCTCATTCAACCGATCGGTGGACATAAGGGCATTGGTCTAGCGATGGTTGTTGGCATTCTCTCATCGCTGCTTTCAGGTGCCGGTTACGGCACTGAGTCAGGCAACATGGTCGACGGCGCCACCGCCGGTGCCGATGGCCAGTTCTATATGGCGATCAACGTCGCCGGTTTCCGCGAGATCAACGAGTTCAAGGCGCACATGGACCGCATCGCCGCTCAGTTTCTAAGCAGCCCGCCCGCCGGCAATCGTGAACAGCTCTATCTGCCTGGCGGCATCGAAGCGGAAATCACCGAACGATACCTACGCGAGGGCATCCCGCTGAACGATGAGACGATCGCATTGATCGACCACGCAGGCCGGGAACTGGGTGTCAACTTGACGAGCTTCCACAACGCATTTTCTTAAATCCGAACTCCACCAACTCAACCGCAGCAACGGATTTCCGTCACGCGCGCCAACAGATCGATCGGACAAGCCATGAACTCTTTCGACTTCAGCTATTATGACAAGCTGCCAACCAAACGGGTCGGCCTGGCCCGTATGACGGTTTCTCCAGTTCCGGAAACGAAGGAGCGCCCCGCGCTGATCTTTGTGCACGGCTCAATGCAGGGCGCCTGGATCTACACGCATTGGCTGCGCGCAGTGCACGAACGCGGCATCGCCGCCGTCGCTGTCGACGTCCGCGGACATGGCGGTCTGCCAACCGAAGACCTCCTCACAGCTGGTCTCGACGCCTACGGCGACGACGTTGCCGCCGTCGCAAAGACCTTCGAACACCCGCCAGTGCTGGTTGGTCACAGTATGGGCGGCGTCATGGTCGGGGTCGCGGCATCACGCACACCCGTGAGCGGTCTTGTACTCCTGACGCCGTCCCCCCCGGCCAATTTGCCTGGCGCACAGCCCGTCCCTCCGGTGGACGAATCCAAGCCCTTGCCGCCAGCGGATCAGAAAACCGTCATCGAAAAGTACCTGCCCAATCATGCCGGCCAGGATATTTCTGCCATGGTCGAGCGGCAGTGCCCCGAAAGCTCGGTTGCAGCCAACGACCGCTACAAGCTGCGGGTCCCGGTTGAGGTGGAAAGGATCCATTGCCCGGCGCTTTGCATTGCCGCTGGCCGCGACTGGCCGATCACCCACCCACCCGGTCAGGACAAATCTGTCGGAGATTTCTATGGTGCCGAGAACATCAACCTGCCAGAAGCTGCCCATTGCCTGATGATGGATGTGGATTGGCGCCCCGGCCTGGACTGCATTCTTGAATGGTACGACCGCGTGATTGTCCGTTCAGCTAGCTAGGAGCCCGTACCAAAGCATTCTGTCGGGCCAGATTGCGTGCCGCGCCAAGGATGAAGGTCGCCGCAACAATTTCAAGCGCCACCAGCATCCACAACGCCGTAATGTAGTCGCCGGTCGCATCCCGGATAAGCCCGACAAGCCATGGTGACAGAGCTGCGAACACATACATCACGACATTCACCATCGCATAGGTTCGCCCGAATCCTTCGGTGCCGTAGACTTGGCGCACGATAATCGGCGGCAGCATGACGATGGCACCAACCGTCAAACCAGTAACGGCGCAGCCGACAAGAATGCCCGTAAGATCGTCGACTGTTGCAAGGACGGCGAGCCCGGCACCGTGCAGGGCATAGGTCAACGATGTCAGAACCACAATCGAAAGGTAGCGGCTCAGCACGCCGATCAGTAATCGGCCAATTGCGGAAGAGACGGCAACGACGGTGACCATGAATGCAGCGGTGACCTGATCGATATGCGTGGCCAGCATCGGCACCTGATGCGCAAGAAATCCAACTTGGCCGCCAAGGCCGAACGCTGCCGGGATCGCGATCATCCAGAAACGCGATGCGCCAAGTATAGCCCACATCGAGTAGGGCTTCGCTGCCGCGCCGTTCGCTGTTTTCGCCTTCCTCGGCCGCCCAATCAAGGTGAGTTCGATCACGGCGGCCAGCGCAATCACCAGCACGGCACTGCCAACCATGAACGTCGTCACGTCGAACCCATGTACCGCCGTCATCTGGACCATCAGCGGCGGCAACAGCGCGCCGCCGACACTTGCCCCTGTCAGTGCAATGCCGAGTGCAACACCAAAGCCGCGCTCAAACCAAGGCGCCAACGTCGCGCTGATCGCAGCACCGGCGAGCGCCGGATAGCCGAAACCCATCATCGCGTAGATCACGAAGAGCTGCCAGGGCGCGCCAACCCGCCCAAGCAGACAAAGCCCCAAACCGATTGAGATACCGCCAATGGCAACAACCAGCGCCGGACCGAAACGGTCAATCAGAACGCCAACTGACAGCGTTCCTGGCAGGCTCGCAATCCAGAAGATAAGGATGGCACTTGAAATCAGGGACGATGACCAGCCATGCGTGCGCATCAAGGCGTCCATGTAGACGCTGTGCCCATAAAACACGGTGCCCCAGGCGAGCACGGCCAGGATGAAACAGATCACCGTCGATAAAACGGGACGGATCAATCCATGCCCAGCCACCTATCAGCACCTCGCAGATCGTTGTTTCACGGCAACCTCAACATGTGACAGCTCAACAAACCAGAACCGTCTGGGGAAATCCTAACAATTTTTGGTTTTTTCGCGTAAAGCTATGCGGCAACGGGGACGCCTTCAGGCAAGAGGAATTCATGGTTGAGCGGTTCACAAAATCCTTCACGCAACAAGAGGCTATTCCTGAGGCCGCGATTGAGCGTGTTAGTGACATCCTGCGATCCGGACGACTGCACCGATACAATATCGCGGCCGGCGAAAATTCGGAAGCCGCCATGCTGGAGCGTGAATACGCCGATTGGCAGCAAGCCAAGTACTGCGTCGCGACAACATCCGGTGGGCAGGCACTGCAAATCGCATTGCGCGCGGCTGGCGTGACGACTGGCGCCAAGGTGCTCGCCAACGCCTATACGCTTGCCCCTGTGCCCGGTGCAATCCATGCAAGCGGCGGCGATCCGGTTCTCATAGAGATCGACGAAAACTGGCACACCGACATAGATGATCTTCGGGCAAAAGCGGAAGCGAGCGGCGCGAAGTTTTTGATGCTCTCCCACATGCGCGGGCACATTGGAGACATGGATGCGATCGTCGCGATTTGTGAAGAGTACGGCATTACGATGATCGAAGACTGTGCCCATACCATGGGTGCGCGCTGGAAGGGGACGCGCTCGGGAAATTTTGGCCGAGTCGCTTGTTTTTCAACTCAGACCTACAAGCACATCAATTCCGGCGAGGGCGGCCTGCTGACGACCAACGATGCCGAGCTTGCGTCACGCGCAACGGTGATTTCAGGATCGTACATGCTATACAGAGGACACGGCGCCATACCGGATGAGGACGTATTTCAACGAACCCGCCTCGATAGCCCCAACTGTTCAGCCCGGATGGACAATATGCGCGCCGCGCTCGTGCGCTATCAGCTGCCGCACCTGGACGAAAACATCCGCCGCTGGAATGCGCGTTATTCCATCCTCGCACAGGGATTGTCAGATATTCCGGGCTTTCATTTGCCGGAACGCCAGCAACACGAAGAGTATGTCGGTTCCTCCATCCAATTTCAGGCGAGAGAAATGGGACCTGACAAAATCCCGACCTTCATCGAAGGATGTGCTGAACGCGGCATCGACATCAAATGGTTCGGTGCCGACGTTCCGCACGCGTTCACGAGTCGGTTTGATTCGTGGCGTTACTTGAAGGACATCCCCGAACTTCCCAAAACGCGTAGCGTTCTCTCAACGACCTGTGACATGCGTGTGCCGTTGACGTTCAGCGAACAAGACTGCGCAGACCTCGCTAACCTGATCACGGCAGTGCATCGTCAACATGTTAATGCGTAAATGATCGTTCCTCCTTGCCCGTTTGAGTTCAATCAATGAATGACACATTGTCACCGCTGGCCATGACGATTTCGGACAAGCTTTGCTTCTCCGGCATCACCCCGCGCAGCAAAGAGCGCGATATCACTGCACAAACACGCAATGTCCTCGAACAGCTCGATGCACGATTGGCGGAAGCCGGCACTGACCGATCGGCCTTGCTCACCGTGCATATCTGGTTGCGCGATATGGCGCTTTTCCAGGAAATGACGGCTGAGTGGAACGACTGGATCGGCGCACAGGAGCCGCCCTCACGCAGTTGCGTTCGCGGTGGCTCGCTCGACGCCGACGCCCTGATTGAGATCGTCGCAATGGCCGTCTCGCCTACGTCGAAACTTAGCAAGACGCCGATCGAACGCTATGGAATGGTTCGCGGTGAGGGACGCCCGACGATGTGCCTCGCGATCGCCTATGGCGACTGGTTCACAGTGTGTACGCTGGCGCCCGATTGCAGTGTAGGCATCGCGGGCCAAACCCGGCAGGTCTTGACGGTGTTCGATGATTTTCTTGACGAAGCCGGCGCCAGCAAGTCCGATATCCTGACTATGGATATCTGGTTGAAGGACATGCGCGATCAAACTGTCGTCGATAACGTGCTGGCGGCCTGGCTGTCGCCGGAGCAATCACCAGTCGGCAGTTGCGTCCGCGCCGACATGGCGCGTCCCGAAATGCTTATCGAAATTCGCATCACGGTGAAGCGGTCGATGTCCGCGCCGTCATGAACGTGTGAAACGTGTAGACGTCGTGGCAATCGATATCGGCAAAACCGATGGCGGTAAGCTGCGCACGCAAGGCACTTTCCGGGGCACGTCTTCCAACCGGTGGGCTTTTACCGTTGTCCTCGTCTGCCCAATCGACGATTGCGACAGTTCCTCCCGGTCGTAGCAGCCGCGCGCATTCAATGAGCAGCGCTTCCGGCTCGTCCAACTCATGGTGCAACTGCGCCATGACGATGATGTCCGCCACGCCATCGGGTAGATCCACCGAATTCGACGTCATGACGACGCCTTCGACGTTGGCGAGTCCTTGCGCCAGCGCATCTTCGCGCAGCAAGGCAACCATGCCATCGAGAATATCGCAGCCATAGACTGTCGCCTGCGGATATCGCTTGGCAAAGGGCAAGGCAACGAAACCGACGCCTGTACCAATATCCAACACGGTGCAATCTGGCGCTGGGTCAAGCACATCCCAGATCCGCGCAGGATCAAAATACGTCAATCGATCAGCGCTGCGCAGGCGCGCGATACGTGCTGGATCGAGTCCGAGATGGTCAGCCATGCGTTTCCTTTGGGCGTTCGGCAGCATCATCGAGTGCTTGCAGGATGCGTGGCGGTGAAAGAGGCACTTCCGTCATGAACACATCAAGCGGCGCCAGCGCGTCATTGACGGCATTGAGAACCGCTCCAACGGCACCTGTCAGCCCCGCTTCGCCAGCACCTTTCGCGCCCAGTTCGGATGTTTTGGTTGGCGTCTCGATGTGCGCCACTTCGATATCCGGCATCTCATGCGCCATCGGCACAAGATAGTCCGACAGCGTGCCGGTCAGCAGGGCGCCGTCGTCATCGTAACGCAACTCCTCGTAGAGTGCGCTGCCAAGGCCCTGCACTACGCCGCCGCGAATCTGTTCACGTACCAGCAACGGGTTGAGTATTCGGCCACTGTCATGCACGACAACATGGCGCAGCAAACGGACGAACCCCGTTTCCACATCAACTTCGACGACAGAAGCCTGAATGCCATTGCCCGGCAAGAACATACGATCGCGGCTGGCGTAGCGGGCCGTAACAGTCAGTTCGGACGGCAAATCGGCCGGCAACGTATGAGGCCGAAAGTGACCGATCCTGGCGAGTTCACCAACATCCATATGGGCGGCCCCGGTAGCCGCATCAACTACGACACCTTCATTGAGATCCAGTTCATCAGGAGATTTCTGCAGAAGAAAGCCGGCGATTGAAAGCAAGTTGCCGCGCAGTTCTCTCGACGCCCGCAAAGCCACTTCGCCACCAAGCGCGGCCCCGCGTGATCCCCACGAACCGCCGCCCATCGGCGAGAGCATGCTGTCGCCACTGATCACTTCAACATTTTCGACGGTTAAGCCGAGAACGCCGGCAACCACCTGCTGTGTACCGGTATCAATACCTTGCCCCTGGTCCGAAGTTCCGACATAGGCGCGCACCTGACCCGATGCTTCCATGCGCAGAATACAGGTTTCTTGAGCGCTGATGTGCTGGCCGCCATTGCCGTAATATTCCGGGCCGATCGACGTCAGTTCGACAAACGTGCAGAACCCGATCCCACGATGGATCCCCTTCGCGCGCAGGGCGTCCTGCTCGGCGCGGAAGGCGTCGATATCGACCATTTCCAACGCCTTATCCAGGCACTTTCCAAGCGACAATCGCTCGAACTCAACGCCACCGGCGGACGTAAGTGGAAAGTCCTCATCGCCGAGGTAGTTGCGCCGTCGCAGCTCGAGCGGATCATGGCCGAGTTCCCGTGCCCCGAGATCAACCAACGCCTCCGTAACGGTTGCGGCGATCGGATGACCGACACCTCTGATGTGACCAAGGATGCCACGGTTGGTAAACGCCATTCTAACTTCGCCCGCGTATGCCGGAAGCCGATAGGGCGCACCGGTCAAACGGATAATCTGATTGCCTTCCGCGACGCTGGATCGCGGATATTGGCCATAGGCGCCAGCCGAAAACCGATCTTCGACATTCAAGCCGACGATTGTGCCATCCGCAGCAAACCCCATCCGCGCATGAACCTCATGGTCGCGACAATGAATGTCGGATTGAAATGACTCCAACCGGTCGGCGATGAATTTCACAGGCCGTCCGAGAAGCACTGCCGCCGCGCAGGCCACCAGCTCGTCGGCATAAAGGTGGTGTTTCAAGCCAAAGGCGCCGCCCACATCCGGGCAGATCACGCGCACCTTGTGCTCGGGCAAGCCAAGCAGTCGGGCATAGAGGTCTTGCTGCTGATGTGGCGTCTGATGCGATTGATGCACAATGAGCCGCTGCTCGGTCGGGTCGTACTCGGCAAGTATGCAGCGCGTCTCGAGGCTCACACCGGTATGGCGATGAAAACGAAAAGTGCGCTCCACAACCACATCGGCCTTAGCAAGTTCTGCGACCGGATCGCCCTCGCCAATTTCAGCTTCGAAGGCGAGATTGCTGTCCGCATCCGCGTGCAGCACGGGTGCATCGGCAGCGAGCGCTTGATGACTATCACCAACTTGCGCAAGCGGCTCCCAATCGATGGCAACGGCGTCGCAGGCATCTTCGGCTTGCGCCCGGGTCGATGCAACAATTGCCACGATAGGCTCGCCTTGATAGCGCGCTACGTCAACCGCCAATGCCGATTGCTCCGGCGCGCGCATGCTCGGAAACAGGTTATGCGTGGCACGCCAGGTCGCTACCACGGTGCTTAGATCACCAGCGGTCAACACGCTGATCACACCCGGCATCGCCTGCGCCGCAGACAGATCAACGTTGCTGAAACGCGCATGCGCGAACGGTGAGCGGGCGAACGCCACATGCAGCATCCGCGCCGTTTCGATGTCATCGACGAAACGGCCACGGCCGGCCAACAACCGTTT
This sequence comes from Hyphomicrobiaceae bacterium, assembly GCA_049116495.1. GTDB lineage: Bacteria > Pseudomonadota > Alphaproteobacteria > Rhizobiales > Hyphomicrobiaceae > CAJQQK01. Next base: position 58,305 of record JAGDYV010000068.1, read on the forward strand.
TGCGCGATCACGAGGCACCTCGGCGCCAATCGGATGCTTGAAGGCCTCACTCACGAGTCAGCTTCTCCTTCAGTTGCTTCCATGACGGCATCGACAATCGCCTGGTAACCCGTGCACCGGCAGAAATTTCCAGAGATCCACTCACGCACCTCGTCGCGGCTGGGTTTGGGATTGCTCCGTAGGAGCTCAGCCGCGGTCAGCAGCATGGCCGGCGTACAGTATCCGCATTGCAAGGCATTCAGACGATGAAACACCGCCTGAAGATGCGCGATACGCCCACTCGTATCCGCCCCCTCAATTGTTTCGACGGTAGTACCATTCGCCTGTACGGCCAGCATCAAACAAGCCCGATGCAAGCGACCATCGACGAGCACTGTGCACGCGCCACACGCCCCGGCTTCACAACCAATGTGCGTACCAGTCAGGCCAACATCGTGGCGCAGGAAGTCAGCCAGATTACGCCGCACGGGAACTTGCGCGCCAATGTCTTCACCATTGACAACAACGCTGATGCGCATGTCCGTCTCAGGCTGCATGTTCCACCTCCGTCAAGAGTGATGCGAGCGTGCGTTTCAACAACACGCCGGCCATTCGGCGACGATATGACGATGGATAGGCGGGATCCTCCGGTGGCTCCAATTCGCCCAGCAAGGCCGCAACCGCAGCGTCGATGAGATCCGCGTCAAGCGCAAGCCCCTCAATGGCCCCCATCGCGTCATGCGCCAGGACCGCACGGTCCGCGACACCCAAAAGAGCCAGGCGAACATCTGAGAGAATTGATCCATTTCGCCGGGCAACCAGCGCCAGTCCCGCAATCGCGAAATCGCCGCGCCGCCGAGCCATTTCCTCAAACAGGTTCACGTCCGCGCGCGCCTGACGGTTGGAAGGGAAGCGAACGGCTGTCAGCAGTTCATCAGGCTCACGTGCCGTCTCGTAAATGCCACGAAAGAAATCTTCAGCCGCGACCTGACGCACACCGCGCGTACTTCTCAATTCAATCTCTGCCCGGAGCGCCAGACAACAGGCTGGCCATTCCGCGGCAGGGTCCGCCAGAGCCAGACTGCCGCCAATCGTACCGCGCTCACGGATCGCGATGTGCCCGATGTGAGGTGCTGCGGACGTCAGCAACGGCAATGCCTGCGCTATGACTTCGGATGCGCCGATGTCAGCATGACACTCCAGCGCTCCAATCCGCATTTGGCCTCCATCTTGACCGATTCCACGTAGCTCTTCGAGACCATGGATATCGATCAGCACCGACGGCGCCGCAAGACGCAAATTCATCAACGGCATGAGACTTTGGCCACCGGCAATAACCTGTGCGTCGTCGCCGTGCTCAGCGAGCACATCCAGACAAGCGGCAAGCGACGTTGGTTTGATGTAGGAGAACGGAGGCGCTTTCATGGTGTCACCTTGCCGTCCAGCCGCCGTCAACGACGAGGCTTGTTCCCGTGATCATTCCAGCGGCAGGCGACGATAGAAACACGACGGCGCCAACAACATCTTCGACCTGCGCAAGATGCCCCATCGGGATGCTCTCGATTACATCCTTGCGCAGCACAGGGTTCTCCAACGCCGGCCGGGTCATCGGCGTGTCAACCCAGGTCGGACCGACCGAATTAACACGGATGTTTTTCTCAGCCAATTCGATCGCCATCGCTTTCGTTAAGCCTTCGAGAGCGTGTTTGGTCATCGTGTAGACGCCACGGCCACGCATCGCGACGCGCCCCAGTTGCGATGTGATGTTGACAACCGCACCACTGCGATCCAATCGATCAACATCAGTCAACATGCGCCGCACGGCGGCCTGGGCGACCAGGAAGGCAGCCCGCACGTTGAGTTGCAGCAGCGCATCGAGCGCTGAACTCTCGACATCGACAAAGTCCTGCGGAATGTTCGTACCGGCATTGTTGACCAGAATATCGAGGCTTGGCAGCTCGGCGAACGTGCGCGCCACAGCTGCATCATCCGTTACGTCGAGCACGAGAGCTCTGGCGCGTCCGCCATCGGCGTTGATATCAGCAGCGGTTTTGTCGATCTCAGATGCTGTTCGGGCGACCAAAATGACATCAGCACCGGCTTGCGCCAATCCGTGTGCGATACCAACCCCGAGGCCACGTCCTGCGCCCGTCACCAATGCCGTCCGGCCGTTGAGTTTGAAAGTCGGCAGCTGCTGCATCGTGCCCCCTGTTAGGTGGTCCCATGTTGTCTCAACGTAACCTAGGAACCGTTAGCGCACCAGACGGCGACAACCATGAAAAAGCGCCGTGGCTGCGGTCGTGCGTGATATCAATGGATTGATCAAGCCTCTGCTCAACGTGGCGCATGATACGCTTTCACGTCTTCACAGCGGCAGCCGCGGCCGGTCCAGTTCACACTGCTGACATGCGGTTGTCAGTTGTTACTCCCGATTGCCCCGGAGATGACAGTTTATCCGGTTTGCAAACGCCCGTTTACAATTCAATAACCGTAAGTCGTCAAGGCCGGTATTCTAAATGAACTAATCAATTCCCCCGGCATCATTTGTCTATTAGAACCGGGGAATTGTTAATAATGTTGACGAATTGGACACCGCAGCCTGACCAAACGTTCGACAGTGGATTAGTCACGGATTGCGAACAATCAATTATTAGAGCGGCCACAAATTACATGGCCCAGGGACTCGTGGTCTACAATGACCGCTCAGAACTTATCCTGCACAATGCGACGTATCGGGCCATTTACGGGCTCGACGCAAAAGATCTGTACGACGGTTTGCCAATTGAAGAAGTGATCAAGCTACAAGCCAGATCACTTGGCCTGAGTGATGCTGCCATTAAGGAATTCGGAGCCCCGTTCGTTGATCAGAGCGTCAAAAGCTGGTCCGCTGTGCGAACATTGCCTGACGGTCGAAGCATTCAGATGTCCCGCCGTCAAATGGGCGAAGGTTATTTTGTCGTCACGCATCAGGACATCTCGGACCGCGTGTGCATGGAAGACGAGATCAGGTACACTGCCAACCACGACAATCTGACCGGCTTGGCGAACCGCATGTCCTTCCTGCAGCAACTTGAAACCCTGCTGACGCGTGTTCGACGGGGCGATCGTATCGCGCTTCTCGCGATTGATCTCGACAATTTCAAACAAGTCAACGACACCCATGGTCATGCCGTTGGCGATGAACTGCTCATCCAAGTTGCGCAACGCTTGCAGCAAACCATTCGGGACACGGACGTGGTGGCAAGGTTCGGCGGTGATGAATTCGCCATCATCCAGGTGCCAGGCCATCAGGCCGACTCAGCGGAAAAACTGGCAAGGCGCGTGATCGAGGCGCTGGCGGCTCCCTATCTCGTCAATGATCTGACGCTCTTTGTCGGTTCGAGTGTTGGCATCGCGCTCGCGGATGAACACACCTCGGACAGCGCAACGCTGATGCACAACTCCGATCTGGCATTGTATCGCGCCAAACAGGATGGCCGGGGCGTCGTACGGTTCTTCGACGACCATTTCGACAAACTCATGCGGCGCAAACGCGAAACGGAAGTCAAAATGCGGCGCGCACTGGTGCTCGATCAATTCTCGCTGCACTATCAGCCCATTCTCAACATCGAAACCGGCCGCGTCGAATCCGTCGAAGCCTTGCTGCGTTGGCAAGACGGCGATAACTGGATTTCACCCGGTGACTTCATACCGCTTGCCGAAGAAAACGGCCTTATCGTGCCAATCGGTGAATGGGTCATGCGCAAGGCCTGCCTTGATGCCGCACAATGGCCAGACCATATCTCGATCGCCGTCAATGTCTCACCAATGCAGTTCAAGACGGGCAACCTGATCGAGTCGATCAAGAACGCATTTGCCGCATCAAACCTGGCACCGTCTCGTCTCAGAGTTGAAATCACGGAGTCCTTGTTGCTCGACGACACAACGGATGTCCTCTCCCTCCTGAACCAATTGCGTGCCCTTGGCATCCAGATCGCACTTGACGATTTTGGTACCGGTTACTCATCGCTAAAGTATTTGACAAGCTTTCCGTTCAGCAAGATTAAGATTGATCGGTCATTTGTTACCGGGTTGCCAACGGCATTCGAAAAACTTGCCGTCATTCGAGCGGCAACCACATTAGGGCGCGATCTAGGCATGGAGACTGTCGTAGAAGGGGTGGAGACACCTGGTCAACTCGACGCGGTCCGCGCCGCCGGGTGCAACCATGTGCAGGGGTTCTATTTTGCCAAACCCACCCGTTTGTCGGAATTGAAGGAAACCGTCGAAGCCGCCGAGGGATTGTGCAAATCGTCGATTCGGCCACGCTATCTCAAAAACCTCTTGGCTGCACTTGAACCAGTTCTGATGCGTTGGAGATTCGTCAACGCACCACTGTCGAGATCGTGACGCACGGCAGCCGAGGCCAATGGGCCAGCCTTATGAAGGTGATGGATAGGTCGGTTTTGGCCGTAATTTCTTTTCCGGCTCATCAGGCGCGCCCCGAGCCTTGCGGCGCAATTCATCCATGTAGGCGAGGATGTCGGCAATCTCATTGCGTGTGAGCTGAGTGTTCGGCATCGGCTTATGGGGCCGGATCAAAATCCCCCTGATGTGTTGATCAGGAAGGTCCTTGATCGCCCGGAAGGTTGGCACACCCGCCACGGTTTGCTTGGACGAATTGCCATCGACAAAGTGGCACGACGCGCAAAGCGTTTTCGACAGTTTCAGTCCACGAGCCGCGTCCGCTTTCCATTTCGGCTTTTCACCAGCTGATAGACCGGCAGCGGAACAGGACAACACTGCAACAAACACAGGAACCTGCACGACGCTCCTCCAACCAGAACGCACAGTTTCTAGGTGTCCTGGGGTGCCGTGGTTCGTCATCAAAGAATTCCCTCCTTGCCAATCGGTCGCGAACTCAGATGTCGCTCCGTCTTCACACCGCATCATTGACCTTCATCAATGCCATTGATCACGGCGATCGAGTTGAGCCCACCGAAGTCAGCTGTTGACGAAGATCAATGTGCACCCTGTTCACGATCCTATGGTGTTCGGACCTGGGAGCATTGTCGCAAGAAGAAACCTCCATCACCATCCATGTGTCTGGCGCATTCCAGTGGTGCCAGCGCATTGACCCGCACGCAAAGGGCGAAGTCCATGTATAAGCACCTGCTGATCGCAATTGATGGCTCTGACCTGGCACAAACCGCGTTGCGCCATGGTGTCGGCCTTGCCAAGAGCATCAACGCCAATGTGACGATTGTGACGGTTTCAGAACCGTGGCACGCCTATTCGGCCGGCGAATTGACGATGCCATTCCCGATTCAAGAGTACCAGGACAGTGTCGCCAAATGGGCAACGGACATACTCGCCAAGGCAAAGGCCTTCGCAGATGAAGCCGGCGTGCACAACACAACGATCCACATCAAGGACGATTATCCCGCCGACGGTATTCTCAGCGCAGCCGAGAAGCAGGACTGCGATTTGATCGTAATGGCATCGCACGGACGCCGAGGCATTTCACGCATCGTCCTCGGCAGCCAAGCCAATCATGTCGTAACCCACAGCACCCGACCGGTCCTTATCTGCCGTTAATCGAGTTAGGTCTTTTCCAGCCCATGGAGACTGTTCAATGAATGTGTTGATTGCATATGGAACAACTGAAGGTCAGACCCGCAAGATTGCGCGATATATGGCTGGTTCCATGCGCGAGGCCGGCCATGATGTCACATTGCATGACTGTACGGATCTCAGCGCGACGACAGTCGTCTCCGACTACGATGCGGTCGTTCTCGCCGCATCCGTGCACCACAAGCGCTACCAGACTGCGTTCTACGGTTTCGTCAAAACCAACCTTTCGGCATTGCAGACCAAGCCGCTCGCATTTGTCTCTGTTTCACTTTCCCAAACGCTTGCTTCCGGAGAAGACGAAGCACGCAGCTATGTCAATACCTTCACAGGTGAGACAGGCCTTAGGCCCGACGCGGTGCACTTGGCGGAAGGCGCGGTGCGCTATTTCGAGTATGGACGAGCGGAAGAAGAAACGATTGATTTGCTTGTCTTCAAGGGACAGAAAAAAATGCCAGATCGCGGCAGCAATCCTGAATACACTGATTGGGATGCGCTCGATGCATTTGCCAGCACCTTCCTTGAGGGCGCAAGCCAGAAACCTTGACGGGACGACTGGATCACGACAGGCCTTAGTGTGGCGCTGATGTCCAAGCACGCGTCTTTGTGTGACATACGGACGTGCACGCTTGAAATTGCGCTGACGAGGGAGACATCACGGATATTCTTTGGCCTGGTTCGCGGTCCAGGCAATTTCAACGCTTGCCCTGCAACACTATTTTTGAGCACAGTTCCACACTAAGATTCGTCTGCCGCTGACCCTATCTCTGACAGCGAACTGCTTCGCCTTCCCTCTAGCAAAGTTGCTGTCGGGTAGCGCCGACCCATGAGAAGTGCGACGTGACCGATAACATCTGGCTCGTTACCACCATCGCGTTTGCCAGCAGCATTGTGTTTGCCTTCTCCAATCACACAATGCATGCCGCGCTTGACCACATGGATGTACGCGCTGGTACGCTGGTCAATGTCACGACAACATTCCTGCTGCTGTTTGTTTCTGCCCCATTCTATTTAGACCCGGCCAGTCTGCTGACGCCGAGTGCGGCCTGGTTTGCCGTTGCCGGACTAATCGTACCATCGCTGTCGATGACGCTGCACACAACCAGTATTCGCATCATTGGCCCCAGTCTGACCTCAGGCCTGACGTCGACCGCACCGGTTTTCGCGACGGCCCTCGCGGTTGTGATTCTTGGTGAAGTCGTGACAGGCCAAACGCTTGCCGGCACGGCGATCATTGCCAGCGGTATTGCCTTCATTGCTTTGCGCTCGCGCCGCAGTGATACGTCATGGCCAATATGGGCTGTGGCCATTCCTCTGGGCGCGGCACTGACACGTGCGATTTCACAAAATTTCGTAAAAATCGGCCTGGATGACCTGCCCAGTCCCTTGACGGCAGCGTTGATCGGTGCCCTGACGTCGATGGCCGTGATCGTGTCGATCAGCAGCACAAGCGGCCACAGACTGCCGCACTGGAACGTGGGTTATCTGTGGTTTGCCCTTTGCGGGGTGCTCAACGCAGCCGGCCTTGTCGGCCTCAACGTCGCTT
>JAGDYV010000069.1:0-28520 GCA_049116495.1 Hyphomicrobiaceae bacterium
CGAGATGGTTGGTCGGCTCATCCAGCAGGAGCACGTTCGGGGCCGGCGCCAACGTTGCAGCCAGGGCCGCGCGGCGCGCCTGGCCGCCGGAAATCTCGCCCGGCTTTTCATCACCGGTGAGGCCGAGTTCGTTGAGCAGCAGGCGTGCCTTGTACGGATCCTCGCCTTCTGGAAAAGCATCCTCGGCGTAGTCGAGAACCGTTTCGTAAGCCGACAGGTCGGGCTCTTGGCGCAGATACGCAATCTTGGCGCCGGGCTGCCTGAAAATCTCACCGTCGTCGGCCTCGACCATGCCGGCTGCGATCTTGAGCAGGGTCGACTTGCCCGAGCCATTGCGCCCGACGAGCCCGATGCGGTCGCCAGGCAAGACCTGCAGCGCACAGCCCTCGAACAAGGGTGTGCCACCAAACGTCAATTGAATGTCGGTCAGCGCAAGGATCGGCGGCGCCATGATGTGTATCCCTTGAGGAGTGCCAAGGGAGGCGAGGTAGCATTTTCGCGGGGGTGGCGCTACTGGCGCCGAATGACGACACGCATCAGGCAGGAATATTCCAGTACCTTATCGGACGTTTACGCCTGTGGCCCAAAACACCCTCAATCCTCGCGCAGCAGCCGTGTCGCGACCGGGTAGAGGCCTTCGTGACCCATCATGCATACATTGAAACCGTCGCTGCCGAACACTGGTTCAAAGGCCATGTCGAGCACGTTGAGGCCGCCCGTATAGGCGCCGAACGCGGGCAGCACCATGCGGCGTCCGTTGCCGATGAAGCATGGCCGACGCAGCGTATGACCATAAAGCGAGATTTTCGCCGCCGGGTGCATGTGACCGGCGATCTCGTGTGTGACCGGGCCGGCCGCCGGCTCGTGACGCAATGTCAGGCCGCCGATTTCGAGCTCGTTGAGGATGTGCCCTCCGATCGACGCCGGCAGCACAGGATCGTGGTTGCCGGTCACCCAATACCAGTCGCAGTCGTCCTGCAGGATTGCCAGAATTTCGCGATCTTGCGGTTGCATCCGCGCCGGACCATCGCCGTCGTGAAAGCTGTCGCCGAGCGCGATGATGTTTTCCGCTTCATATTTGTCGATCGCCTCGGCAAGCGCGAGCAGCGTCGCGCGCGTGTCGTAAGGCGGCAACAGCTGGCCGCTGCGCGCGAAATGCGAGCCCTTTTCAAGATGCATATCGGCGATGATCAGCGCGTCTTCGCTTGGCCAGAACAAAGCGCCTGACCGATCCGCGATCATCGAGCGCCCGCTGACGGTCACGCGCTGCTCATTATAGTCGCGCAGATCAAACCGCTCAGGCTTCAGCTCAAGCATTAAATCTCTTCCAGCAAATCCACTGCATCGCGCATCAATTCATCGGCCGTATTGCCATGCACACGCTCGGCGCCAATCTCAAGTAATAGTGGCACCGCCAGCGGTGAAACGCGCTCCAGACTAGCATGCCTGATTCGGCCCCGGATCCGTTTCAAAAAGTCACCCAGCCGACGAATGTCAAGTAGTCCGGTCGCCGTATCCGCCCATGCAGCCTGCAAAAGGATGTGATCCGGGTCGTGTTGCCGCAGCACGTCATAGATGAGGTCCGATGAGGCGGTCATTTGCCGGCCGCTTTTTTCCTTGCCGGGATGGCGCCGTTCGATCAGCCCCGAGATGATCGCGCAAGCCCGGAACGTGCGCTTCATCAGGCTCGATTCACTCAGCCAGGCATCGAGGTCGTCACCGAGCATGTCTTCTTCGAACAGCTCGGCAAGGTCGATCAGGCCGTCGCGCAAACGACTGCCGATGTCGCGCCCGCACCAGATCGCGATGCCGTAATCATTGGCGACAAAGCCGAGCGGCAACGCCCTGGCGCGCTGCAAACGCCGGGTCAGCAGCATGCCGAGCGTTTGATGGGCCAGACGCCCCTCGAACGGATAAGCCACGAGATAATGCTTGTCGCGCCGGGGAAACGTCTCGACGAGCAGACCGCTACTGTCCGGCAGCAACGACTTTTCATCCTGAAGGCGCAGCCAGTCATACACGGGCGAAGGTAAATCCTGCCATCGGCTGCGATCCTCCAACATGGCCCGGACACGCACGGCGAGATGCGTCGAGAGCGGAAACTTGCCACCCGGATAGCTCGGGATCGCGGGATTGGAATCGGTCGTTCGGGTGACAAACGCTTCTGTTTCGAACATCCCTTCGAAGCGCAGGATCTGGCCGGAAAACACGAACGTGTCGCCAAACTTCAGTTCGCCAACGAAGTACTCGTCGAGTTCACCGAGGACCTTGCCGCCGCGGAAGGCCTGCTTGCGGCTTACCCCGGACTTGCCGCGCGCGCGAACCAATCGAATTTTGATCTTCGGTGCTTCAACGATGGTGCCGGAGTTAAGTCGATGCTGCTGTGCCAGGCGTGGATGCGCAAGACGCCAGGCGCCGTTGTCCTGTTGCCGCAGCCGGGCATGGCGCTCGTAAGCACGAAGCGCGTAACCGCCGGTCGCGACGAAGTCGATGACGCGCTCGAACGTATCACGATCAAGCGTTGTGTACGGTGCTGCGGTGCGCACTTCGTCGAACAGCTCTTGCGCATGAAACGGGCTGCCACAGGCGGTCGCCATGACGTGCTGGGCAAGTACATCGAGCGTGCCCGTGCGGTTGAGCACGGCGTCCTGGCTGCCGGCGCGGGCTGCTTCCAACGCCGCACGGCATTCAAGCACCTCAAAACGGTTGGACGGCACCAATAGCGCCTTCGACGGCTCATCGAGACGGTGGTTGGCACGGCCGATGCGTTGCAGCAGCCGGCTTGCGCCTTTCGGAGCACCGACGTTGATGACGAGGTCGATGTCGCCCCAGTCGATGCCAAGGTCGAGCGTTGAGGTGGCAACGACCGCTTTCAGTTTGCCCGCTGCCATCGCTGCTTCAACCTTGCGGCGCTGGCCGGCATCGAGTGAGCCATGATGCAGCGCGATGGGCAGCGTATCCTCGTTGATCCGCCAGAGTTCGTGGAACAGCATTTCCGCCTGGCTGCGCGTATTGACGAACAGCAGCGACAGGCGATGCGCCTTGATGGCCTGATACATCGCGCCAACCGCATAGCGCGCGGTATGCCCGGACCAGGGCAGCGGGTCGTCGCCCTCGAGAATGATGATATCGGGCTCGACGCCACCACCGGTCTCAACCAGATCGGCAAGTACGAAATGACTCGATGGCGCATCCTGGCAGGCAAGATAGGCCCGCAGTTCGCTCGGCCGGGCCACCGTCGCCGACAGCCCTGTGACCCGCACGCCGGGCGCCAGCTTACGCAGCCGGGCAACATTGAGTGCAAGAAGATCACCGCGCTTTGAAGCGACCAATGCGTGCAACTCGTCGAGGATCACCGTCTTGAGCGTCGAGAACAGCCGCGGTGCATCTTCGTGCGCAAGCAGCAGCGCAATCTGCTCCGGTGTGGTCAGCAGGATGTTCGGCGGCTTGGTGCGCTGGCGCGCGCGTTTCGCGGTCGATGTATCGGCGCTTCGCGTCTCGATCGTGATGTCGAGATCCATTTCATCGACCGGTCCGGTCAGGTTGCGCGCGATATCGACGGCGAGGGCCTTGAGCGGTGAAATATAGAGCGTGTGCAGTTCCTGGCGATGACCGTCTTGCGCGCGCCAATCGTCAGATAGCAAATCGATGAGCGTTGGCAGAAAGCCCGCGAGCGTCTTGCCCGCTCCGGTTGGTGCGATCAGCAGCGTGTCGCGATGCGCGCGCGCCTTCTCGAGCAGCGCCACCTGATGCGGGCGCGGCGACCAGCCACGCGCTTTGAACCATGTTGCGATCGGCGCAGGCAGCTGAGCAACCTTGGCCGGAGCACGGCGGCGTCTCGGTTTCGATTTGGCGGCCGCTTTGACAGGCAATGCGCAACGATCCTCTGTTTGATGTCGATCCGAAGTATACAAGGATCGACACTGAACACGACTGCTGCCCGGAGCGCACCATGAAAGACCGTCTGCATTTTCTGTTTCTGAACGTTGGTCATTTCCTCGACCATCTGTTCATGCTGATCTTTGCAACGGTGGCTGCACTGGTGCTGATCAAGGAATGGAACCTCAGTTATGCGGAGCTTATTCCGTATGCGACGCCCGGGTTCATTGCGTTTGGTCTGTTCTCGTTGCCGTCGGGCTGGCTCGCGGACCGCTGGAGCCGCGAAGGCATGATGACGTTATTCTTCATCGGCGCCGGCATCGGCGCGATTGCGACGGCTTTTGCCGCAACGCCCTTTCAAATTGGCATGGGCCTATTTGCGACCGGCATCTTTGCGTCGATCTATCACCCCGTCGGCATTGCCATGGTCGCGCGCGGTGGCAGCCGCATGGGCCGCGATCTGGCGATCAACGGTGTCTGGGGCAACCTTGGCGTCGGCGTCGCAGCGCTGCTCACCGGCTTCCTGATCGACCAGATGGGCTGGCGCGCCGCGTTCTGGATCCCGGGCGTCATATCGATCGCCATCGGGGTTTGCTATGGCGTGCACTTCCGCGACCGCATTGGCATGAAGAACGCCGCAAGTGCGTCCCTTGCAACGCCGGCGACAGCGCGTACCGCGCCGGCCACTGAGGAAGCCGACGCCGAGTGGCGCGCGATGCTGATCCGGATAACGGCAATCATCTTCTTCACGACGGCCATCTCGAGCATCATTTTCCAGGGCACGACTTTCAGCCTACCGAAAGTCTTTGAGGAACGCCTGGGCGGGATCAGTCAATCCGCCACGGCAATCGGCGGGCTGGCCTTCCTGGTGTTTGCCATCGCCTCGATGGCCCAGCTCGTGGTTGGCAATTTGCTTGACCGGCTCGGACCGCGTCCCGTGTTTATTGGCGTTGCCGTGATCCAGATCATCTTCTTCCTGGCGATGCCGGGCCTCACTGATTGGCCTGCGTTGATCGTCGCGCTTTGCTTCATGCTCGGCGCCTTCGGGCAAATTCCGATCAACGACTACATGATCGGCAAGATGGCAAAATCGGAGTTGCGCGCCTCGATCTATGGCACCCGCTATATCGTCAGCTTTGCTGTGCTGGCGGCGGTGCTGCCGTTGATCTCCTGGGTTCACAGGAACTGGGGATTCGACGTCTTATTCCACATTCTCGCGGCCAGCGCGTGCGCCATTCTGTTCGCCGTGCTGCTGTTGCCCAGTCGCCTGCCCGAGGCTCAACCTCAAGCTGTACCGGCCGAATAGACTATTGATGCAATATTGCATCTAGACTATTTGTGATCTCGTTATAGTCACGGTGTGCAATTCTGCAGGTTGCAGGAAGGCTTACCGGAAAAAATGGCCTTCATCATCGCACCACACTGTGTTTTTTGACATATTACAGTGGGTTGTCACGAAAGTGAAATATCACCGGCGAGGCTATACCGTCGGCTCTCGCAGCCCTATTGGGTGATTTGTAACGCGTGCCGTTTACAGCGCTGAACAAGCTGGAGTGCGCATGCGCGTGGTTGTAAGCGCAGATCATTGTGCTTCGGATCACGTTTAGGCAGACGCTATTTGCGCGGCGCACGCTTCAGTTTTCTGCAGGGTCTCGAAATATCGTCGTGCGCTGTCGGCGACCAGTTGAGTTAGTATCGGAAACGTACGTATGCCGGATGATACCCCGGTCCTAGGACCGCCAAAAGATGGCCTTTCGGTTGCGTTCCTCACCGTCGAAGAGCTCTACGCCGGACCTTACACGTTCAATTTGCCGTGGTATCAGCGCGCCTATGCTTGGTCGGATGACCTTGCGCTGCGCCTGTTGAACGACATCATCCAGGCCAACGAAGAACACCACCAACGGTATTTTATCGGCCACGTCCTGCTCGCCCGCCAAATCGGCCAAGACCGTCACGTGCTGGTTGATGGCCAACAGCGCGCCGTTACCCTGATGATCCTGTTCGCGCTGCTGCGTGACAAGCTGCGCGGCACCGAATGGGCGACACGCCTGACGCCGCTGCTTGATGCGAGCGCGCGGCCGGGAGATGGGCAGCGGCAATACCGGCTCACGCCGCAACCTGCCGTTCAAAAGTTCTTTCGTGACTACATCCAATCACCGGATGCGCTGGCGCGTCCGGCCGATGAATTCGCACTCTCCGAAGTCGAAGGCAACATACTGCGCAATCGCGTCCAGCTCGGTGAGCGCCTCGACGCGTATCAGGTCGAGCAAGGCAATCTTGCCGGCCTCGCGGAATTCCTGCTGACGCGCTGCCTCCTCGTTCTGGAAGTCATTGACGGTGAGTCGGAGAACGAAGCCTGGAAAATGCTTCAGACCGAAGAAAACACTGGTCTTCCTTTCCACGACAGCGCCCGCGCCAAGGTATCGCTGATCAGCGCCATGCAGGCGAGCGAGCGCGAAGCCGCCGGCAAACTTTGGGAGAAATGCCAGGCAAAACTCGGTGATGACGGCATGCAGCAACTCATCACGCATATCCGCGACCTCGCCTACAGCAAGCGTTCGTTGGAACCTGTCGAAAAAAACATCATCACCCGCTTCGGCCTCAATGAACGCGGGCTCCAATTTATGCGTGCGCAGCTGGTGCCAAACGCCGAGCGGCTAACGGCGCTGCGTCAGCATCAAGTCGGTACAACCGAGCTGCGACCGCAGATTTCCCGATTTTTGCGCCACATGGAGTTCGCCGGTCATGTCTACTGGTGTCCGGCCGCGATGCGTTGGCTCGAATGCTATGGCGGCAGCCATCGCGACAGCGTCGCCTTCTTCCGCCTGCTTGCACGCAAGGTTTGGCTCCTGCGGATCGCGGGCGCGGACCAGGTTGAGCATGAGCGGCGCTTCATCGGGCTATCCAACGAGATCAAGCTTGGCCATGCGCCAGCCGACATGAGCGAGCTCGATGTGCCAGCGAAATTGCAGCGAAAGGCGCGCGAAAACCTGTTGAGCCGGACGTTCTATGACAAGCGTTATAGCCGGCCGGTGCTGCGCTACCTCAGCGATCTCCTTGGGGCAGATCCCGGTGAGATCAGTGGCGATCTCGTCACCATCGAGCACGTCCTGCCGCGCAACCCCGGCGAACGGTCGAATTGGGCGAAAGTTTTCGGCAACGTCAAATCGATCAGCGACTACGCGCACCGCATCGGCAATCTCGCGCTGCTTTCGTTCAAGGACAACCAACTGGTCGGCAACCGGGAGTATATCGACAAGCGGGAGGTGCTGCAGAACTCCGGCTTTGTGTTGTCGCAGGATGCCGCCACGGTCGATCAGTGGACACCGGAACTGGTTATCGACCGCAGCGAACGCCTCGTGCGCCACATGTTCGAGCACTGGGAACTGGACAACGAATAACGCAATCGATGTGGCGCTGGCGAAATGTTGATGCAGCGTTATGCGCTGACCACTCGACATGCGCAGATGGCCGCGCCACAACGTGCCGGTCGTCGTCTGCGGGCGATGGCATGGCACCCTTCCCGGCAGGCATGTGAACATGATCGATGACAACGCGCCGCTGCTCGTTTTTGGCGGCCCCTACTCAAACTTGCAGGCGACCGCCGCGATGCAGGCCAAAGCCCGGCACCTCGGCGTGCCGGACGGCAATGTCATCTGTACCGGCGATGTTGTTGCCTATGCCGCAGCGCCTGAAGAAACCGCGCAGCTCATCTGCGACTGGGGCATCCGAGTGGTTGCCGGCAATTGCGAAGAACAGCTCGCAGATGGTGCGGCGGACTGCGGTTGCGGGTTCGAAGCCGGCTCCGTGTGCGATCGGCTATCGCGCGGTTGGTACCCGTACGCGCTTAGCCAGACCAGCACAAAGACGCGGGCCTGGATGGCCGGGCTGCCGAGCCGGCTCGATATCAACTACGGAGGTGCGTCGATCTGCGTGCTGCATGGCGGCGCGGCGCAAAACAATCGCTTTCTGTTTGCCTCCGAGCGCGCGCGCCTTGAGGCTGAGTTTGCCGCCGCTTCGCATGACGGTGGCTGTGACATCGTCCTTGCTGGCCATGCCGGGATCCCGTTTGTTGCGCCGTTGGCCGCCGGCTACTGGGTCAATGCCGGCGTTATCGGCATGCCGGCCAACGATGGCACACCAGACGGCTGGTATGCACTGCTGGACCTGAGCGATGGCGACATGCATGTCAGCCTGCATCGCCTTGCCTACGATCATATTACAGCCGCGGCCGCCATGCGGCGCGCCGGGCATGCCGACGGTTATGCTCGAACGATGATCACCGGCATCTGGCCAAGCCACGACGTACTTCCCGACACCGAACGCCGCGCGACCGGCCAACCGCTACCGGGTGTTGTGGAGCAAATCTGCTATGTCGCGGCGGCATGAACGCAGCGATTTTCGGCAGGTTTCGACGCCAAATGCTTAAATCCACTGTGATTGCAACCCCGGGCCTGCCCCCCAAATCATCGCGTCCCAAAACAGAACAAAGTGAATAAACTGTTAAATTTCAATTAGATCGAGTTTTAGGGGTGGCAAAATTAATCATTTTTTCGGGCCTTCAATTATTCGCTTTCCGAAGCCGATATTGTAGTATGGTAACACTAGTCCGAATTTAGCTTGCCAGCGTTTGGTTCGAACCCTCGAACGGAACAGTCACTGGCGGGAGTTTGTTATGCGTAAGTATCGATTTATCTGGTTGGCACTGATTCCAATCGGTGCCGTCGGTGCACTGGCAACAGGCATGATGCCGGTGCCATGGCAATCGAGCGAAAAACCAGCTGCAAAAGCGCCAGAAGCTCGTGAAGAGCCCGCGAAGCAGGCAGCTGTTCAAACGGATTCGACGCCCACTCAGCCAAAAGACACTGCGGCCAAAGCCAAACCTCCGACGTTTGGCATCGACATCGCACGGATCGACAATGCTGGCTCGTCGGTCATTGCAGGCTTTGCAACACCCGGCGTGCCAGTCACCATCATGGCTGACGGCGTGCCGATCGGTGTCGTGACGCCGGACGCGAACGGTGAATGGGTTCTCGTAACGGCTCACAAATTCGCGAACCTAGATCCAAATCTCACGATCGTACCGGGCGCAAGGATGCCGAAAGTCGTGGCGTCTGCGACGAACGCGGCACCTGAACCTGCAAAACTTGGGCGAGACGACGAAGCTGCCAAGCCAATCCGGACTGCCGCCGCCGTTACAGACCAGATGCTGACCAATTTGAAAAAGCTGACCGATGACGCAAAGACCGACTTGGTTCCGGCTCAGCAACCTGAACAGGCCGGGATCAAAACTGGGTCCGTTCCGGACACGTCCATCAAGCAGCAAGTCGCTGCGGTCACACCACCGCCATCGGCCTCTGCCGCAAAGCCGGGCGTGCCGGTCCCTGTCCAATTCGTTTATCGCGAGGCCGCGTTGACGGAGAAGGGACGCGAGGCCGCCAAGCTGCTCCTGGCGTACTTCAAGGCCAAACAGTTCAAATCCGTTGTGCTGAGCGGTCACGCCGATGAGCGGGGTTCCGCGTCTGCCAACAAAGCACTTTCGAAGCAACGCCTGCTGCGTATCAAAAAGTTGCTCCGCACGGGTGGCTACGCCGGTCGCCTCAAGCTTGTACCGATGGGTGAAACGCAGAAGTATACCGGCATCGACCGCTCCAAATTCGAGGCGGAGGAACTTTATCAGCTCGACCGTCGTGTCGAGGTGATGTCGGCGGAATAAGCCCGGCCGTTGCGTGTGACGGCTGCGATGGGCCGCACGTCGCAGCCCGCGGCTGTGACCAAGCGCAGCAAACAGACGCGATCAAATGTGCTATGGCGTGATGCGTAATTCGAATCCGTCAGGGCGAAACGATGGCCGCCAGTCTTGTTTACAAAATTTCGCCGCGCATAGCGTGGGACGCCGCCGTTGCCGCCGGCACTTTTACCGGTGCGCCCGTCGATGTCACCGACGGGTTCATTCATTTCTCGACGGCTGAGCAGGCTGCTGAAACGGCGGCGAAGCATTTTCGCGGCCAGGCGGATCTCGTCCTCGTCGCGATTGACGCGGCGGCGCTCGGCGCTGACCTGAAATGGGAGCCATCGCGCGGCGGTGCGCTGTTCCCGCACCTTTATGCCCCGCTCGATATTGCACACGCCCGTTTTGTCATCGATCTGCCACTCGATGCCGACGGCGTGCCGGTCATTCCTGCAGACCTCGCCAATCACGCACAAGGAGGTCTTGAAGACTCATGCTGACCAAACTCGCCGGCCTCGCCCGTCCGATGCTGCTTTTGATGGAGCCTGAACGGGCCCATGACGTCACCTTGCGCTCGCTGGAAAGCGGCATGTTCGGCTGGTCGACCAAGCCTGACGATGCCCGCCTCGGTATTGATATCTGGTCCGGCCACCTGCCCAATCCGATCGGCATTGCTGCCGGTTTCGACAAGAACGGCCGGGTGTCCGACGTGCTGATCCGTGTCGGCTTCGGCTTCGCGGAAATCGGCACCGTGACGCCGCTGCCGCAGACCGGAAACCCCAAGCCGCGCGTACTCCGGCTGATCCGCGACCGCGCGCTGATCAACCGACTCGGCTTCAACAATGCCGGACACATGCGCGTCAAGGCCGGGCTCAAGCGGCGCGACAAGGAAGGCTGGATGGGCGTCAACGTCGGCGCCAACAAGGACACAGCCGACCGCACCGCCGACTACGTCCTCGGTATCGAAACGTTCTACGATGATGCCAATTATTTCATGGTCAACGTTTCGTCGCCGAACACACCGGGCTTGCGCGACCTGCAGGCGCCGGCCGCGCTTGACGAGCTGCTTGGCCGTGTGATGGCGGCGCGCGCCAAACTGGTCGACAGCGGCAAGCCGCAGATCCCGATCGCAGTGAAGATCGCGCCCGACGTTGCGCTCGAAGATCTGCCCGCCATCTGCGAGCGTCTTGAAGCGCATCAGGTCGATGCCATTGCCGTGTCGAACACGACGCTTGCGCGGCCAGCCCACATCGACAGACTGTTCCACAAGGAAGTTGGCGGCCTTTCTGGTCGGCCGTTGTTCGAGCGCTCAACGATCATGCTCGCGAAAGTCTATCAGGAGACCGGCGGGCGCATCCCGCTAATCGGCATCGGTGGCATCGAATCGGGCGAGACGGCGTTGCAAAAAATCGAGGCGGGCGCGACGCTGATCCAGCTCTACACAGCACTGGTCTATGAAGGCCCCAGCCTGATCGAGCGCATCAAGGATCATCTTATCGAAGCGGTTGAGGCATCCAATTCTGCATCGATCCAGGACCTCGTTGGCCGC
The DNA here is from genome assembly GCA_049116495.1 of Hyphomicrobiaceae bacterium. GTDB lineage: Bacteria > Pseudomonadota > Alphaproteobacteria > Rhizobiales > Hyphomicrobiaceae > CAJQQK01. The sequence goes on from JAGDYV010000069.1 coordinate 11,160, forward strand.
CACGCCGATGACTGGGCGGCACGCGAGATTACCGTTTAGACACCACAGCAATTTTTATCGTCGTGCCCGTCGTGCGCAATAAGGCACATGGCGAATTCAGGCGCAGTCTGCTTAATATTGCACATACCTCCTCGTGAGTATGGAGTGCTCTATGAGCCCCGATGTCAGTCGACCACGCTTGTTGGCCAGCGCAATGGCAATCGCCAGCCTGGCTGGAACGCTAACCGTTCAAGCCGCGACGCCGACTGTAAACAATCGCCGCGATCGCGATATGGCGGCAATCAACGAGTTTCGCCACATCGCCGCGCTGACCCGCCTCGAGGACGCAACCTCCCGGATCCCGGAGCGCCGCTACGTGACGGCGATTGTTGGCGGCGACCTCGGGTTCGGTGGCAGCCGCCAACCGGTCGTCGCAACCGCCGGTGTGCGCCATGGCCGACGCCACGGATTTGCCAAGTTGACACAGCACATCCGCCCGCTGCTCAAAAGCGACCTGGCGTTTGCCAATCTCGAGAGCGTGGTGACCGCGACGAACCAATTGGCTGCTCTCGATAAAACCTTCGCATTCCGCATGCACCCGAACGGCGTCGCGCATCTCGTCGAGGCCGGCTTCAATGTCCTGTCGACGGCGAACAATCACGCCATCGACTACGGTTCGACGGGCCTGCGGCACACGATCCGGCATCTGGCCCGACTAAAATCCGCCGGCCTGGTCGCGGCGCACGGTGTCGCATCGACGGCAGAACAGGTGTTCGAGCCGGCGCGCTTCACCCGCAACGGGGCGACGTTTGCATTCGCCGCAGCCGGCATCGGCGGCGTTCAGGCACAAGAATCAACGCCTGGCCAAGCCAGTTACAGATCATCCGCCGACTTCAAACGCCTCACCACGTCTTTAGGCCGGGCCCAGGTCGACTACCGCATGCTGTCTGTTCATTACGGCGCGGAACTGCAGGTTCGTCCCGATCGACCGAGCCGCACCAAGCTCGGGGGCATTTCCGTCGCCCAACGCGGCATTGACTTGGTGATCGGCCACCATGCGCACACGCCGGCCGGCATTCAGCGCGTCGGGCGCGGCTTGGTGTTCTACGGGCTCGGCAACCTGTTGCATCTTGGTATGCAGGATATGGGCAAGTTCGGCATCTGCCGCGACTTCGGATTGCTGGCAAAATTGCACCTGGTATCGGATCCGCAGCCGGGCGGGCGCATGGTCGCGCAGGCGGTCGAGCTGTTCGCGCTACGCGACATGCATGTCGCCAGCCGACCGCGAACAGGAGGCAACGGGCGCGACAGGATCGAAGTGATCAACACGCTCGGCCGAGAGTTGAATGACGCCACGGGGCGCGGCCTCTCATTCGTCCCGCGCAAGGACGGTTCAGGCCTCTATTGTGCGCCTGGTGCCGCATCAATCGGTGGCGCCGTCGGCCGCCTCTGTCGCGGATGGCAACCACCGGCAAGGCCTGCTGCTGCATTGCTGCGCCGCATCCGACAATCCTGTCGCTATCGACGCAAGAATCCCAAACCTGAGAAAATCGTAAAGTTGCGCGGCCGGATCGTGCCGAAGATCAGGAGAAAGCGTGTTCGATCGAAGTTCAAGCGCACGGTGTTTAGACGAGAAGAATGACTTCAAAGCCAACTCACTCACGCACGCAGCCACGCTGAGCAACCGACCTGCCGATCGCGATCAGCTCGGGGCGGAACTCAAAATGCATGGTGTCGACGTGATACCACTTGCCGCCTCCGTCAGGCCACGCCGCGGCTTACCACAAACTTGCGCTGCTCCAACCCCGGCAAGCACACCCCGAGCGTCACCGCGCGCGTCGCAAGCAGAACCAGATACGATGCCCACAGGCCATGGTTGCCAAAGGCCGGCGCTAGCACGGACCACGCAGCGATGAAGACGATCACACTCGCAATCGCCGTATTGCGCATTTGCGCCGTGCCGGTCGCGCCAACGAAAATACCGTCGAGCTGATAGCACCAGATGCCGACGGCCGGGACCAGCGCGGCCCAGACCAGATAGTCGCGTGCCAATGCCCGCACCGGTGGGTCGTCGGTCGTGAAGTCAATCAACGCGCCGCCGCCAAACCAAAGCGTCGCACTGAAAACCATGGCGACCGCGATCGCCCATATCGTGCTGACGCGGATCGCTTCACGGAACCGGTCGCGCCGGCGGGCGCCAACGGCCTGCCCAACCAATGTCTCCGCAGCGAAGGCAAATCCGTCAAGCATATGAATGAAGATCAGCGCAATCGACAGCAGCACGGCGTTGGCGGCCAGCGTCAAGTCGCCGGCTCGCGCGCCCTGTGCGGCAAAAAACGAGGTCACGAAGATCAAACAGGCGGTACGAATGATGACGTCGCGGTTGACATCGAACATCGTGCGCAGCGCGTGACTGTCCGACAACCTGGCCTCGGCCAGCACAGCCCCGCGCCGCCGCAGCTCGTATGCTGCAATCCACAGCCCCGCTGCCGCGGCAACCACATCTGAAATGACCGATGCCAGCGCAACGCCGACCACACCCCAATGCAGGACCAAGACAAACAGCATCGACAACGCAATGTTGACGCCATTGAGAATGAGCTGGAGGACAAAGGCAACGTCAGCACGGCCCAGACCAATGAACCACCCCATGAATGCGAAATTAGCCAGCGCCGCCGGCGCACCCCAGATGCGAATATGGAAATAGGTCGACACGACCTCGCTGACCTGCGCCGACCCGCCCATCAGCTCCAGGAAAACGACGATCACACCCGATTGCAGCGCGACAAGGACAAGGCCGCCAATGCCGGCGACGATCAGGGCACGTAGCAAGTTCGCGGTGATCTCCGGCAGATTGCCAGCGCCGGTGGCCTGGGCTGTCAATCCAGTCGTGCCCATGCGCAGGAAACCGAAAATCCAGTAGATGTTACTGAAAATGACGGCGGAAAGCGCGACCCCGCCGATCAGATGCGCCGCGCCGACCTGCTGTCCGATGACAACCGTATCAACGTAACCGACGAGCGGCACGGTGGCATTCGACAGAATAATCGGCAGGGCAATGACCGCCACATCGCGATGCCGCAATGGGCCCGACCAATGCGCGCCGGTCGCCGGCGGCGTTGCCTGGGGGGCGCTCATATCAGGTTGAAGGCTTGGCTAGCTGTGCCGGTCATCACGTCGTTTGGCGCCTCCGAGCAGACGCGAGATCAGCCAAATCGGAACCACGATAACGGCGCCGACCAGGAAGTAGCCCAGCGCCCACTGCACGGCGCCCCAACCCATGTTGTAGATGCGTTCAGCCAGGAGGCTGAGCTTGTAGAGCATGTTGTCGAACGTGATGCCGAGCGCCGACAGAATGATCCCGACGACAACCGAAATGATGACCAGGCGCACGATGACGCCAACCGGATTGCCACCGAAAATCTGTTCCAACCGCATCGCCATCGTCCTCCTGCGCCACAACGCTCGCATCCGTCACGTTGCCGGACCTGCCGCGTTTATCACATGTCCACGGTCCTGGGGAGGTCATTTGCGCCCGGGATGGTCGAGCCGTTGATGAACTTTTGCAAGCGGGCGCGCTAAATCCGCTCATCCGGTGATGACCAGATCATCAGCGAAAGCACAACCATCGAGACGAAAAACACCGTCAGGATGAGTTGAAAGCCCCAGATCGTCATCGAAATCCACAGCGCCAGCGGCGTCACCAGACAGATCATGCCGCAAACGGAAATGATACGATAGCGCACGACACGCGGAATGCGCGCCAACAGGCGCTGCAGCGCGGCCATGATCCCTTGCACAAACAGCATGGGCGGGAGTGTGCCGGGGCTCGCCTGGATCGTCAACAACGCTTTCAGGCCGGAAGAAAAATTTGACACGAAGTATGAAGTGCCAAGAGCGCCAGCCCGTTTGAACCCTCGGCACTCTTCCTATGAGCGGCTCAGATCCCACATCTCCTCGCGCACACGGATATCCGCGAGCATCCGGTCGAGCAGCAGGCAAGTACGCTTGTAGAGTTCCTTGCCGTCACGATAGTCGGCAACGGCGTAGAAGTCGCAGCGGCCGGCTTCGAACAGCTTGGTGCACTTCTTCTTGGCATTGCCCGGCGGATGCACCGCCATCGCGTAACCGCCGTTCTTGCGCGTCACGGCCATCGACGGCACATCGGTATCGCCATCTCCGAAGTAGATCATGTTCGAAAACGGTACCGGCCGTTCGGTTTCCGGCATGTGGTCGTTGATCGACTCGCCGAGATCCTCGATTCCCTTGTTGATGCGAAATAGATACTGCGTTTTGCCGGTATCCGTGATGACCCGCTTCGGGTACGGCAGTTCGTACGCTTCAAACCAGTATTCGCTGGCGAACACGTTGTGGAAGTTCTCATAGATCGACGTGCCTTCGACGATCTCGGCCAGCCCCGACGATATGAGGTAGTGGCGGATGCTGACGCCCTGGCTGTCGGGACGCGAGGCAACATAGGCATTGATCAGGTCGAACCATTGCTCGACGCCCGGGAAGAACTCGACGGACGCGCCCTGCCTGACAAGCGCCTCGCGGTTGATCGTGACGTTGCGCGCCTTGGCCTTCTTATAGAGAAGGTGCATGTAGGTGATCATCGGATCAGCTTTCTGCTCGGCCGCGATCCGATTGGATTCGTTCCAGAAATCGGATGCGTTCTCTCCGATCGTCGGCAGAAATGCATACTCCTGCATCGGCCTGGGCGAGAGCGTGCCATCGAAATCGTAGACCAGCGCGATCGTTTTCTTGCCGAACGACCGAGGCGTTTTTTTTGCCGTCCGGCGGCCAGCTTTCACCGAGGCCTTGGCCGGCGTCTTGCGGCGTTTGTCCGCTGCCGACCCGCTTGCTCCCGACTCATTCGCGCGCGTTATCATCCGCTCCGCCATCACCACGTCTCCGAAGAAATTCAGATTGCGCCTGCAAGCTGAACTGATTCGGCGATCGAAAGAAGGCAGGCCTGTTAGTCAATGACCGTATGATTTATCGGCCACAGATCAACATCCACGACCAGCGGCACGTGATCGCTGAGACCGTTGCCGCACCAGCCGGCAAAACTGCCCACCTCAAACTCGGTAATGCGATCGATCCATGCGTGCGGCAGATGCATGTAGTCGATGTGATAGGTTGGCCCGTCTTCGCGGCGGTCGCGCCAGTAGTGCGTCGGTATGCTCTCCTCACCCTGGCGCTCACCCATCACGGCATGATAGGCGCTGAGCATCCCCATATCTTCCAGCACGCGGATCTTGTGCATGTGGTTGATGCGCCAGCCGGGCTTGTCCCAGATCGTGTTGCTGTTCCAATCGCCGGCAACAACGGCTGGTCCGGTGGTCAGGAAGTCACGATAGCGGGTCAGCGCCAGCCGCAACGGTCCGGGTTGATGTTTGCGAGTGATGCCGGCGCTGGCGTTCTGCGCCCAGACCGCGAGCAGATTGAAGGTGAACGGCCCCGTTACGTGGACCGGTGCGATGAAGCTATGGCGCGGCGAGTAGCTGTCGGCCATCCGCAAGCGGTAACCATTGAAGGCAAACACGCCGAGCCCCTTGATTGCGCTGCGGCCAATCCAGACCGGCTCGGTCTCGATCCAATCCGACGTCGAGCGCGAGGCGACAATCGACGGCTCGGCGCATTCCGAGATGATGGCGACGTCCGGCTGCAAGGCACGCAGCGCGGCGGCCTTGCGATGCAGCGCCATGTTGCAGTTCCAGGCCACCAGTCGCATGATCGCGCTCGCTTGCTCCACAAGAAGTGTCGTGGCGATGGTGCACGCGGCAGCGATTGCTGGCGCAAATTCGCCTTGTTGGCGGATCAGTATAATATGCCAAGACCCGCCCGTCGTGAAAGTTGAGGCTCGATGTCCGACACGATTGATCCAGACGCGTTCCGCGACCTGCTGGTGGCACGCCAGACGGAGTTGCGTGAACTGAGCGACATGAGCGCCGAGGCGCGCGGCGCCGTTGAACTCGATCAGGCGAGCGTCGGCCGGCTATCTCGCATTGACGCGATCCAGCAACAGGCGATGGCACTCAACAACGAGCGCAGCCGCACCAACGAGCTTGAGCGCATCAAGGCCGCGCTGGCACGCATCGACGACGGCAGTTACGGCGAATGCCTTGCCTGCGGCGAAGACATCCCCGAGAAACGGCTGCGCTTCGACCCGTCGATCGCAACGTGTGTGGGCTGTGCCAGATAGAATCGTTCAGGAATCGAGCACCTGCTGATGGCGCGCCAGCGCCGCCCGCTCAAGCGCTGCGACGGTCAGCCGATCGAGCTTGAGGCGCTGCGCCAGCAATTGCAGGAAGCGCCGTTCCTCGGGGCGCGATTTCAAGTCCGAGGCGGCAACCTCGGCCGCCAGGATGTAGGCTGTTTCACGCAAATTGTCAGGCAACGCCGCGCCGATGACATCGAGCACCGTATTGAGCCCTTCCGGCCCCGACGCGATCTGGCCCCAGCGTTTGGCGTCGTCAACCAGATCATTCTCATCGTAATTGCGGAACGCCGGCAGATTGCGCACGACCGAGCCGATCCGACGCATTTCGGCGTCGTTCATCAGGTTGTCCGAGGCCGACGTTGTAAACATCGCAAAAATGAGGGCCTGGGCGGCATTAATCGTCTCTGTCATCGGATGTCTCGTATGAATTTCTTGCCGTACGCGGTCGCTGAGGCCGCACCACATCGCGTGGCGCACACCAACGACTTTGCCCCTTGATAGCGCATTCAGGCGGTTCTTGAACAGGCGCTACATTGCCCGTTCGGCCGGGCGGTCTGGTTTTCTGGATCGAACACTTGATTCCGGGTGAACGTCGGATCGTGTTCGTGAATCCAGAACACAATCAGAAAGCTGTCTCGTGTTCCTGCGGAGACGCTTGGGCACCAAGCGTCGGAGTCGGAACACGAGCATATCACGATCAGGCGCGCCGACGATTGAAGTAGGACGATGCCGCCAGTCCGGCGCCGGCTGCGATAATAACCGCGGCGATGCCGTAAAACAGCGGATAGCCGAATGCAAAGTCGTGCATATAGCGCTCAATGCCTTCGCGCTGCATGCGCACCTGGCTTTTGAATTGACTGAGCATTTGCCCTTTGCGGAACAACAGGACCCTTGCATGCAGGTTACCGACAGGGACGTTGGCGGGCAGATCAATCGTGGTTCGGAACAAGCTGGCCCCGCCGACAAACACGACACCATAGTCGTTTTGCACGTAAAGCCCGCTGGCGTTCTTCAGCCGGATGACGGCTTCCTTGAATTTGCGCAAATCCGATGTCGTGATGCCGGTCTCCCAACCACTAATCGGCTTCATGCGGATTTGCTCGAAACCAATATCGTTGTTGCGCAGGACGATTGGACTGGCGATTTCATCCAACGGTCGCGACGATGAAATCGCGTAGTAACTCGGCACGCTCTCGAACGTCAGAGCCTGCGTATTGATCCACAATCCAACGACATTGCTCTTGCGACGCGCGACCAGCTTCTGCCGGGTGCCCTCAAGAACGATAACGACATCGTAGAGGTCTTCGCTGGCGGCATGCTCCGGGCGGCCGTGCTCGATGGAGCCGAACACGATGATCTCAGTGCCGGTGAAGCTCGATGTGACGCGCACGCTGCGGGTGGAGATATCAGCATGGACTTTTTCGCGCTGTCGCAGCGGCTTGGCCGCCGGTGGTCCTTCGACCCGCTCGCCGCCACCCGTTGTCAATTGGGCCGCGACCGGACCAGCCAAGCCTATAACCATCACCACCACGACGGCGACCGCCACGACCATCCGATGCAACATTGTCTGTGCACTTTGCGAAAGAATGAACATCAGTGCCCCCCTCCGATCGCCGGGCCGATCGAATAGAGCTCAGCCGGTGTCCCGATCAGCCCCCAGGCCATTTTGATACATACGGCAATCACCAACCCGGCCAATAGGAACCGCAGCTGTTCGCCTTTCAGCTTTTCGCCGGCAACCGCACCAAACTGCGCGCCGATCACGCCGCCGATCATGAGCAGCATTGCCAGGACGATATCGACCGTTTGGTTCTGGTAGGAATGCAGGATGGTCGTCGCGGCCGTGACAAACATGATCTGGAACAGCGACGTGCCGACAACGACGTTGGTTGGCACGCGCAGCAGATAAATCATCGCCGGCACCATGATGAAGCCGCCACCGACCCCCATGATCGCCGCGAGAACGCCGACCATGGCACCGATCAACAGCGGCGGAATGGCAGAGATATAAAGCTTGGACCGGTGAAACCGCATCTTCAGCGGCAACCCGTGGATCCAGCTGTGTTGACCGGGACGGCGGCCTGACGCTGGTTTGCCGCCGCGCGACTTGCGGATCGCGTTCACGCTCTCGATCATCATCAACGTGCCAATAATGCCAAGAAAGGTGACATAGCTCAGCGCAACAACCATGTCGAACTGACCGGCCTCGCGCAACAAACGGACCAGCTGCACGCCAAACACCGAGCCAACCAAACCGCCGGCGAGCAAGACGGTGCCCATTTTGAAATCAACGTTCTTGCGGCGCCACTGCGCGATGGCACCGGAGACCGACGACGCGACAATCTGGGCTGCCTCGGTACCGACGGCAACGGCCGGCGGGATGCCTGAAAAAATCAACAGCGGCGTCATCAAGAACCCGCCGCCGACGCCAAACATGCCCGATAGAAAACCAACCGCGCCACCCATGCCGAGAAAGATAAAGATGTTGGCGGACATCTCAGCTATGGGAAGATAGAAATGCATCAGCGCATCCAGTTCGCCGCAGTCGTGCGGTCGATTTTATGTTTTACGATGATGCCCTGGAAACGCACGGCGCACCCACCGTCTCGGATAGTCGTCCGCCGCCTCGGTACACGCTTTGCGCTATACTGAGCAACTCGGATGCAATCCTCTTAAGACCTTGCATGGCTGCCCGGTCAATCAATTTGCTGTGCATCGAGACACATTTTACGCCAACCTGTGGCTCTATCTGACATCAAATTCACCACAATTACAGACCGACCCCAGGAAATGCATGCCTGACATGCAATGGTTGCGCTGCTTGATTGCGCGGACACGCCGCACCCGCCCGTCTCCCCGTGCAACCAAGCTGGCCGCCAGCATACCGCACGGGCTAACCAAATCCAGAGAAAAGACGCTTGCATTTCAGCGCGGAAGCAGCGATGGCTTCGACTTACCCGGAATGTCCGACACGCCTTGCAGTTAGCTAAGCCAACGCCATAGCATCATGAACTTGACCCGATCTTTTCGCGGGCGCCGAGAAATGGAGCCGATCGCGGTTGTCGACATCGGCTCGAACTCGGTGCGCCTCGTGGTCTATGAAGGTGCCGTGCGGGCGCCGACACCGTTATTCAACGAAAAGATCCAATGCGGTCTCGGCCGGACGCTTGCCAGCAACGGTCGCCTGCCCGACGCCGCGATGCAGCAAACGATCTCCGCACTGCGCCGCTTCCATGCGATCGCGCGAACGCTCGGTGCCAAGAACGTACGGGCGTTGGCAACCGCTGCCGTGCGCGAGGCCAGCAACGGCGACACGTTCATCGGTCTTGCCGAAGCAGCGATCCAGCAACCCGTCGAAATCCTGTCTGGCGAGCGGGAAGCAGAATTGGCCGGCGCCGGCATCAAAATGGGATTTATATCGCCCGACGGCCTGGCCGGTGACCTTGGCGGCGGCAGCCTTGAGCTGATCGACATTGCCGGCAGCCGGCAAAGCCGTGCCGTCACGCTGCCGATCGGTGGTCTGCGCCTTGCCGGCCAATCCGGCGGCAATTTGACCAAGGCCGGCGCCATCGTCGATGCCGCCCTCGATGCCGCACCCTGGCTGTCCGATGGCTTAGGCCGGGCCTTCCATCCGGTCGGCGGCACCTGGCGCGCGATGGCCAAGCTGCACATGTTGAAGTCGGATTATCCGCTGCGTGTCATGCATGGCTATACGGTAGAGACGGATGCCCTGCGTACGTTTTGCGGACGTATCGTCAGGTCGGCGGGGCGCGATGAAAAGTACGACGGATACGACAACGTTTCCAAGGCGCGACGCGACCTGCTGCCTTATGGTGCGCTGGTCATCCGCAAGGTTCTCGAACGCGCACAGCCGTACGAGGTCGTGTTCAGCGCTTCCGGAATCCGTGAAGGCCTGCTCTACAGTCTGCTGTCACGCACCGAGCAGCGCAAGGATCCGCTGCTTGAGGCGTGCAGCGATCTTGCCGCCCAGCGCTCGCGATCCTGGGAGCATTCCCGCGAACTGAAGCGGTGGACCGACCCGCTGTTCAACAGCAAGACCGGTGTCGATGAGACTGCCGAAGAGATGCGCCTGCGTCAGGCTGCCTGCCTGATTTCAGATATCGGCTGGCGCGCGCATCCTGACTATCGGGCGGACCAAAGCCTCGACACGGTGATCAACTCGGCGTTGGTCAGTATCGACCACCCCGGTCGCATGTATCTGGCGTTATCGATCTTTTTCCGCCACGCCGGTCTTGGTGACCCGCGCGACAAGGGCGTGCCTCAGCAGTACCGCAAGCTGGTGGGCCCGCGCCTACTGACGCGCGCGCGCCTGATCGCCGGCGCCGTGCGCGTCGCGCATATGGTTACGGCCGGCATGCCGGGCATTATTGATGAAACGCGACTGGCAATCGAAGATGACAATCTGAGATTGTATTTGCCGAGCGCTTATGGTGCCCTCAATGGCGACCGGTTGCAACGCCGGCTCGGTTCGCTTGCCCGACTCCTCGATTTGCATTGCAACGTTGTCGTAGAAAGTTAAAAAACCACCTTTTGCCGCCGCAATTATGGTAACGTATCTCACTTGCGACCATATACCGAAGTGAATTCTGCAATCCGGCTTATGCGGGCAAAACTACAATGACAAGCGATCCGTATTCGGTACTCGGCGTCCAGCGCGGTGCTACCGATAAAGACATTCAGCGCGCGTTCCGCACGCTCGCCAAAAAGCTGCATCCCGACCTCAACCCCGGGGACGCGGCCGCTGCCGAGCGCTTCAAGAAAGTCAGCCAGGCTTACGACATCCTTGGTGATGCCGAAAAGCGCCGCCGCTTTGATGCCGGCGAAATCGATTCATCAGGCGAGCCGCGCCATACCTACGCCGGAGCCGGCGGCTTCCAGGGCTATCGTCCACGCGGCGCCGGCCCGGCTGATGACATGGGGTTCGGCGACGTCTTCTCGGACTTGTTCGGCGGCCGGCGCGGCGGTGGCGGCTTTGCGGGCGGTGGCCCCTTCCAAGCCGGCCCCACGCGCGGGCAGGATATTCGCTATACGCTGGATATCGATTTCATTGAGTCCGTCAACGGTACGCGCAAGCGCGTCAGTATGCCGGGCGGCAGCACGCTTGATCTCAATGTCCCGGAAGGTGTCGAAGATGGGCGCGTGCTGCGGCTCAAGGGCAAGGGCAGAACGGGCGATTTTGGCGGCGCCGCCGGCGATGCACTGATCGAAATCAAGGTGCGCCCACACAAACAATTCGTGCGTGACGGTGACGATGTCCGTATCGACCTGCCCATCTCAATCGATGAAGCCGTGCTTGGCGCCAAGATCGAGGCGCCGACCGTCTCGGGCCCTGTCAACCTGACGATTCCGAAAGGAACCAGTTCGGGCCAGACGTTCAGGCTCCGCGGCAAGGGCGTCAAGAACGCGACCACAGGCACGCACGGCGATCAATTCGTGTCGGTTAAAATCGTGTTGCCGGACGAAATCGATGATGGACTGGCCTATTACCTGACCGAATGGCGCCAAAGCCACGGCTACAATCCGCGGCGTTAATCGGCGGCGCTTTCGGTCAATTTTCGCCAACAGCAACTCGATGTCCGCCGTCAGAAATGACGATACCGCGATCACCTTTGTCAGGCGATCGCGGCACGACGACAGTGCAGTTGCGCCATCAGACAGCAGCTGGCGCATCACCAGATGTATCCGGCGCCGCCGGACGGTTGCGCCGCTCGGCCATGAATTGTTCGAACTCACTCTTATCTTTGGCCATCCGCAGACGGTCGAGGAATGTCTGGAATTGCTCAGCCTCCTCTTCGAGCCGCTTCAGCGTCTCGTCGCGGTATTCATCGAAGGCGTGGTTGCCGGTCGGCTGGTAGGCCTTGGCCTGCATGCCCCAGCGTTCCATTTTGCGCTCCCACTTGCCGGCGACCCGCTGCTGCCAGGCCGATGCATTTCTACGTGTTCCACAACCCATACGTCCGCTCCATATCATGTAAGCCAGAATGGCGAGGCCAATCGGCCAGAAGATAACGAAACCCAGTACCATCACACCGATCCAGGCCGGCGTGCCCCAGTCATCCAACCGGGCGACCATTTCCGTCATGTCGTTCACTCCCGTACGAAGGTTTGATCGCTAATGTAAAAGTAATTTACATTTACATAAATAAGATGCCAACCGGGATTGTCAAGGCCGGCGCAAATTTTTCGGAAAATTATTCAGACGGCGCGCGTGGCTAACCGCGCAAGCCGTCGACATAGATCAGGACGGCGGCTTCGAGCAGGTCTTCGGCTTCCATCGGGATTGGCCGGCGGGCGTCATCGCCACGCGCGAACAGGGCCGCTATACCGTGCGACAGGGACCAGATGTGCAGCGCCATCATCATCACGGGCGGACGCCGCTCCGCCGGAAGTGTCCCGATCAGCGCTTCACAGCCATCCCGCAGGACCGCAAACGCGCGGTCACTCGCTTCCTGCAACGGCGGGAATGACTTGAACGACAATCCGGATTCGAACATCGCGGCGAAATAGGAAGGCTCCTCACGCGCGAACGACAAATAGGCCCGGCCCATGCGCTGGAATGCCTGGCGGGGATCGGGTTGACCATTGGCCCAGGCTTCCTCGAGCCCTTTTGCAAAAACCGCAAAGCCCTGCTCGGCGACGTCGGCCAGCAGGGCGTCCCGATCCTTGAAATGACGATACGGTGCGGCTGGCGACACACCGGCCGCACGGGCCGCTTCCGCGATTGTGAAGCCCGATGCCCCCTTCTCGGAGATCAGCGACAGTGCGGTGTTGATCAGCGCCTCACGGAGATTGCCGTGATGATACCCGCGGCGGCGCCCGGCCTTGTTGTTCTTTGAGTCCATATTGCGCTTTTATCACGCTCGAGGGCAGTCAACGCAACTATCCGCGCGCTCCCCTTGCCTGGATGAAGGATTTCCCAAGTGCCGCGATCGCGTTACGATAAGCAGGCAGGCGCGCGGGCGCTTGATGTTCTTGCGGTCTCGATAAGTGGCGGAATGGATAAGACGGAAAGATACCTCGCCGCACTTGATGCGCCAGAGCCCGACAGCCCATCTCTGGCGGGGAGCCATTGGCCCGCCGCCATTCCAGCGACTGCCGAAGAAAAGCCGGATTACCCGCTCGACCTTCAGATCCTGTCAAACGAGTACATCGGACCCTATCTCACCAGCCTTGGCGACGACGGGCCCGGCCGGCCCAACGGCAACGCCCAAACGGCGTCGCAGCAGGTCGATTTTGCCGCGCTTGATCGCAATTGGACGGCGCAATCCTACCCTCTCATCCTGTGCGAGTTCCTTGCCTACAAGGCCGGCCTCGCGTACCGCGATGCGCGTCATATCCGTCACGACCTCCTCGGTCTTGACGCGAAAGGCCGGCCCTACAAGGACGGCGTCGAGCAGTTTGCGTTCTTTGACACCTCGCAGGCGGGCTCGACGGTGCGCTACGCCGATACCCAGGCCTACGTCTTCGTGCATGCCGGCACCGGCTATGTGATCTTTCGCGGCACCAACAGCTTTGCCGATTGGCGCACCAATCTGTGGCACGACCTGACGACCGAGAGGTACCCGCATCTCGAAACCGTGCCGCAAACGCTGACCGGGGCGCCGCATCCGGCGCGACATACCGGTTTTGCGATCGCATGGGGCAGCGTCGCACCCGATATCGAGGCCTGGGTGCAGGATCAGTTGTATCACCGCCGCATCGACAAGATCGTGCTCTCGGGCCACTCACTCGGCGGCGCGCTCGCCATCCTCAGCGCCTATCATTTCGCGAGCCGGCAGATCTGCCGCGTCCATGCCGTGATCACCTTCGGGGCGCCAAAGGTTGGCGGCAGGGAGTTCAAGGAGCATTACGAACACCCACGGCTCGGGCTCAAGGACCGCACGCTGCGGATCGAGGCCGCCGACGACCTCGTGTCGATTGTTGCCCGGCGCCTCGACGATGTCCACGTCGGGCATGAATGGCGCTTCAAGAAGCGTCCGTTGCGGCCAACGTGGCAGATGCTGCTGTTCTCGCCACTGATTGGCGTTCAGAACGCCTCGAAGGAGAAGATCGAAAAGCTCGATGAGCCGGACAAGTCGGGCGACGAGCAACAGGCGCACAACGGAACCGCCAAGACAAATGCACCCAGCGCAGAACAGCGCACGTGGCAGCAGTATTTCATGGGGCTGCTGTTGATGGCGTTATGGTATCTGCTCAAGATGTTCGTGCGCGCGCTCGCCGCGCACAGCGTCGAAACCCGCTACGGGCTCTTCATATCGACGCTCTCATATCAACGGATACGCAAGTACCACAAGGATCAGGCACGCTTGATCTATATGCGCAAGCGCAGTTCGGAAAACGAACGCATTATCGATGACTGTGCGTTTACCGCTGCGAATGCCGATCTCGCGCGCCATCTGCGGGTCGTTCGCGGCCGCCACCCACGCACGTTCCGATATCTCGCAAACCGGCCGATCCGCGTCGCGTCGCCAAAAAAGCTGGCCGAATACGAAAAGAGCTACGTCAATTACATTGCGTAGAGCGCCAGCTATTGCTGCACGAAACGATCAACCCCGAACGGTGTGAGCAGTTCGTCGCGGCGGCCATCGACGATCTCGTCTGCAGTCAACCGCGCAACGATTGGCGCCAACGTGACGCCTGAATGCATCGTTGCGATGTAGAGCCCGCCGATCTGCGAAGGGCGGCCAACGACCGGGAAACCGTCCGCCGGCGTCGGGCGGTAGCCGACCGAGAAATGGTCGAGTTCCGCCTGCTCGGCACCGGCCAATGACGTCCGGATCCGCGCGATCAGGTTGTCGGCAATCTCCTTTGGTTCAAGGTCCGCCGCTTCACCACCGAAACTGGCACCCGCCAGCAACGCACCATCGGCCTTCTGGCGAACATGCAGCCCCGGCAGCAGGATGTTGCGCTCGATCAGGCGCGGCAACGGCTTGGTCGTCGCAAGGACACCCCGCGGCGTTTCCATCGGCAGCGTGACGCCGAGCGGCTCGACGATACGCGGTGTCTCGCCGCCGGCGGCAACCACCACCTCATTGGCCTTGATCGGCGCGTCGTTCATAATCACGCCGTCGACGCGGCCTTCACCATCCACCGAGACCGCGTCGATCGGGATGCCGGTGAACACCATCGCGCCCGCCTTGCGCGCCTCGGTGGAAAGCGTGATCGCCGCCGCCGTCGCATCGACCGCGCCCTCGCAGTCACACAGTGCCAACGGTCCTTCGAGATCGCGCACCGCAGGCTCGTACCGGCGCGCCTGCTCCAGCGAAACGGACCGGACATCGTAGCCCCATGCCGTGTGATTGGCGATGAAGGCCTCAGTGTCGAAGCGCTCGTTGTCGGCGTAGAGCGTGCCTGAGCGAACGTAGGTCAAATCGTCAACTTCGGCGGCGATCCGGTCCCACTCGGCCATCGATGCAGCGCGCAGATCGAAGTACGGTTTCGGATTGTGGGCGGTGGCATTTGTCCAGGCCCACGACGCAGCCGTGGCCTGACCGCCGATTCCACCGGCCTCGATCAATGTCACTTCTGCGCCGCGCCGGGTCAGCTGCCACGCGATCGCGGCGCCGACGATTCCGCCTCCCACGATAACGATTTTCGGAGAACTGTGTGTCATGCGCGAACTATAACCGCCGCGTCATGAAGCAAAAGGGAGATGCGACGTTTATCATCCCTGTGCCGCCGCAGGAGCGGCAACCGATGCCTGCCCCGCCACCTCCGGATAAAGCTCGTTGAACGCCTTCGTGGTCCCGCTCGATTGGACCAGATGCACGTGATAGCGCTTCAGTGCACGCGGATGCGGCACGCCGCAGGAATGCGCGATGACGCCGACGCCGTAGTGCATCTTGGCGACGAAATTTTTCACGCGGACCGCCTTGTCAGCCGGATCAAGCCCGCGCTGCAGGCTTTTTTGATGCGTCGTAATGCCTGTCGGGCAGGTGTTCTTGTTGCATTTCATCGCTTGAATGCAGCCCAGCGCGAACATGAAGCCGCGCGCCGACGTCACGAAATCCGCGCCCGCGCAATAGGCCCAGGCCACTTCCGCCGGCGTAATCAGCTTGCCCGCTGCAATCACCTTGACCCGATCGCGCAGGCCGTGTCGCGCCAGGATATCAACAACCATCGGCAGCGACTGGCGGACCAGCAGTCCGACGTTGTCCATCAGCGGCATCGGGGCTGCACCGGTGCCGCCGTCGCCGCTGTCTATCGCGATGAAGTCAGGCGCGCTTTCGATGCCGCGCCGATTGATCTCCTCGCACAGCGCCTCAAGCCAGCCATAGGCCCCGATCACGGCCTTGAAACCGGTCGGCTTGCCGGTCACCTCACGCACGTGGCCGATGAAATCCAGCAGGGCCGCATTGTCCGTAACCTCCGGGTGGCGGTTCGGCGAGACGGAATCCTGACCGCGCGGGATGCCGCGGATCTTGGCGATTTCCTTGGTGACCTTGGCGCCCGGCAGGATGCCGCCCTTGCCCGGCTTGGCGCCCTGGCTCATCTTTATTTCGAACATCTTGACCTGTTCATGCGCTGCGACCTCCCGCAGCTTGTCGTCCGAGAGCAAGCCGCCTTCCGTGCGCACGCCGTATTTGGCTGTGCCGATCTGGAAAACGATGTCGGCGCCGCCTTCCAGGTGATACGGCGACAGACCGCCTTCGCCGGTGTTCAGCCAGCAACCCGCCATCTTGGCACCACGCGACAGCGCTTTTACCGCCGGTGTGGAGATCGCACCAAAGCTCATGCCTGAGATGTTGATCAGCGATTGTGCCGTATAGGGCGCGCGCGCATAGGGCCCTATCGTCACCGGTGGTGCTGTCGTTGTCTCCTCGTCGAGCTGCGGATAGGCGCAATTGACGAATATCGGGCTGCCGACCGGTGTCAGGTTGCGGGTCGAGCCGAATGCCACGGTGTTGTCGCCGCCTTCAGACGACCGATAAACCCATTCGCGTTCGGCTCGATTGAACGGCATTTCCTCACGATCCATCGCAAAGAAATACTGCCGGAAAAACTCGCCGAGCGTCGTGAACAGTTTGCGAAAGCGGCCGACGACCGGATAGTTGCGCCGTATCGCGTCGTGCTTCTGGTTGACGTCGATGAAAAACATCACAATGACGGCGAGCACCGCAAGGCCGATCAAAAAG
>JAGDYV010000070.1:0-13630 GCA_049116495.1 Hyphomicrobiaceae bacterium
GGAACCTCGTCTTCATGCAGTTCGAGCAAGTGACAGCTGACGAGCGCATCAGTCTGCCCAAGCCGTCGATCGACACCGGCATGGGATTGGAGCGGATTGCAGCCGTTCTGCAAGGGACCAACGACAACTACCAGACCGATATGTTTCGCGCGCTCATTGCGGCATCTGCGGACGCGACGGGCGTGGACCCGGACGGTGAGCAGGCGGCGAGCCACAAGGTCATTGCGGACCATTTGCGGGCGTCGAGCTTTCTCCTCGCTGACGGCGTCGAGCCGTCGAACGCGGGGCGCGGCTATGTCTTGCGACGCATCATGCGCCGAGCGATGCGCCATGCTCAACTGCTCGGCGCCAAGGAACCGTTGATGCATCGTTTGGTGCCAGCGTTGGCGCGTGAGATGGGTGAGGCGTATCCGGAGTTGATCCGGGCACAACCGATGATCACGGAGACACTGGAGCGCGAGGAGACGCAGTTTCGCAAGACGCTGGCGCGCGGCATGGGTTTACTCGATACTGAAAGCGCCAGCCTTGGCAAGGGCGACGTGTTTTCCGGCGAGACGGCGTTCAAGCTGCATGACACTTATGGATTTCCACTCGACCTGACGCAGGATGCGTTACGCCCGCGCGGCATCACGATCGATACGGATGCGTTCGATGCGGCGATGGAGCGGCAAAAGGAGATCGCGCGCAAGGCCTTCAAAGGATCGGGAGATGCCGCCACGGAAACGATCTGGTTCGACATTCGTGAACGCGAAGGTGTCACCGAGTTTCTCGGCTACGAGACCGAGGCAGCCGAAGGCGTCATCACAGCCGCGGCCGCTTATGGCGCGGAAGTGGGCGGCACGCGCAGCGTCGATGAAGCCGGCAAGCTCGATACGGGCGCCGAAGGCATGCTCGTGCTCAACCAGACACCGTTCTACGGCGAAAGTGGTGGTCAGCAGGGCGATACCGGCGAAATTCGCGGCGAGGGCGGTGCGATCTTCCGCGTGTCGAACACACAGAAGCGGCTCGGCGATGTCTTCGTGCACATCGGCCGCGTCGAGAAGGGGACGTTCAAGGTTGGCGATGCCGTCGAGCTGGACGTCGATCACACACGGCGCACGGCGATCCGGGCCAATCACTCGGCCACCCATCTCATCCATGAGGCGCTACGCCAGGTGCTCGGTGACCATGTCGCCCAGAAGGGCTCGCTGGTGGCGCCTGACCGGTTGCGGTTTGATTTCTCCCACACCAAGCAGATCGCCGACGATGAATTGGTTGAGATCGAGCGGATCGCCAACGAGATCGTCACTCAGAACGGTCCGGTCGAAACGCGTCTGATGTCGTATGACGACGCTTTGGAGACCGGCGCGATGGCGCTGTTCGGCGAGAAATATGGAGATGAAGTGCGCGTCGTGATGATGGGCACGGGAATCAGTGGTGCCAAGGAAAACAAGCCATGGTCGGTCGAACTGTGTGGTGGCACGCACGTGTCGCGCACCGGTGACATCGGCTTGATCCGGATCGTTACAGAAAGCGCCTCGGCATCGGGTGTGCGCCGCATCGAGGCACTGACCGCGGATGGCGCGCGTGCATATCTTGCCGAGCAGGACGCGCGCATGCGTCATCTTGGGGCGGTCCTGCGGACGCGACCGGAAGATATCGTCGGCCGCGTTGAAGCGCTGGTCGAAGAGCGCCGCCAGTTGGAACGGCAGTTGTCGGATGTCAAGCGGCAGCTCGCCATGGGCGGTGGTGCCGCGGCCAATGGTGCGGCAGGCGGCGGTGATATCGAGGATGTGGGTGGCGTCAAGCTGCTGGCTCGGTCTGTCGAGGGGCTCAATCCGAAGGATTTGCGCGGGCTGGTCGACGCCGGGAAATCGCAGGTCGAATCTGGTGTTGTCGCGATTGTCGGCGTGACAGAAGACGGCAAGGCGGGACTGGCGGTTGGTGTCACGGATGATCTCACCAAGAGTTTCTCGGCGGTCGACCTCGTCCGTGCGGGTTCCGAGGCGCTGGGCGGCAAAGGCGGCGGCGGGCGGCCCGACATGGCTCAGGCCGGCGGCCCGGATGGCGCCAAGGCTGCTGACGCGCTTGCCGCAATTCGCGATGCAATGTCAGGGTAGCGCTCTTACAGGCTGGGATCCGTGGCGGGCCGCGATGCTGGCACGGATTGCAAAGGCGGGCTGCTCGAGTGAGCAGCATCTGTGACAGGACGGATCGGCTTGAACTGACACCAACCCAGACGTCTCTGTGCAATACTAGGATCGAATGATTCTTCTACGCGCGCGGTAAAGCCCCATGGCAGCCTCTATCGACGTCGGTGTGTTCAAGGACGGTATGATCGTCCTTGCGACGGCTGCCGTCCTGGTGCCGCTTGCGCGGCGCGCCGGCATAACGCCGGTCGTCACGTTTCTGGCAGCCGGCGCGATATTCGGCCCGTTCGGCCTCGCGGCGTTGGCCGAATACGTGCCCGCCATCTCCTGGGTCTCGATTTCACGCAGTGACGGCCTGGGGATCGTTGGCGAGCTTGGTGTTGTCGCGCTGCTGTTTCTGATCGGCATCGAACTGTCATTCCAACGCTTGATGACGATGCGCCGTCTGGTCTTCGGCCTCGGCGGCCTTCAAATTCTCTGCGCGGCGGCCACAATCGGTGGCCTTCTCTATCTGGTCGGCGCCGAACCCGCGGTTGCCGTCACGATCGGATTTTCGCTCGCGCTGTCATCGACGGCAATCGTGATTGAGACGCTCTCGCGTCAAGGCCGCCTTGGCACGACGACCGGCCGTGCCACATTTTCGGCTTTGCTGATGCAGGATCTCGCGGTTGTACCTTTGATCTTCCTGGTCACGATCATGAGTGACGATGGTCGCGGGTCGATCGCCAGTGCTGTGCTGCTGGCGTTCGGACAGGCCGCGCTTGCGATTGCGGTGATTTCGATCGCAACGGGCTATTTTCTTCGCCCCCTTTTTCGAATGGTTGCCGACACCGAAAGTCCGGAACTGTTCGTTGCAGCAACGCTGCTGGTAATTGTCGGATCTGGAATGGCGACGGCTGCGGCCGGCATGTCGATGGCGTTGGGCGCCTTCGTCGCCGGGTTGATTCTTGCCGAGACAGAATACCGACGCGCGATCATGGCAACGGTCGAGCCGTTCAAAGGGCTGCTGCTTGGTGTGTTCTTTTTCACGGTCGGCATGAGCCTTGACTTCCTCGTTGTTGCCGCCAACCCGGTTTGGGTAATCGGCGGCACGCTTGTCCTGATCGCCAGCAAGCTCCTGACCGCGTACCCCTTGCTCAGATGGTTTGGCATTCAGCGGCCGGCTGCGATCGAAACAACGTTTCTGCTCGCGCCCGGCGGTGAATTTGCGTTTATCACGATCGGTCTTGGCGTCGCCGGCGGGCTGCTGCACAAGGAACTTGCTTCGGTCATGTTGGCGGTGACGACGCTATCCATGCTTATCATTCCACTGATGGACGTGATCGGCCGACGCCTTGCGCATCTCGCGGCACCCCCCGCCGAGGCCATTCCCGTTTCGCTGATCACTCCCGATGTCACAGATCACCAACCGCGCATGATCATCATCGGTTTTGGCCGCGTTGGAGATCTCGTGTCGGATCTGTTGGAGACGCATGACGTTCCCTATCTCGTCGTTGATCGAGACCCGCTGGTTGTCGGGCATGGGCATCACAACGGAAAACCGGTGTTTTTTGGCGATGCCAGCGACACCAACTTCCTGAGGCAGTGCGGGATCAAAGATGCCGACGCTGTCCTCATTACGATCAATCGTCCTTCGGAAACCGAACACGTGATGCAGGCCGTGCGGGCCTTGCGCCCCAACATCCGATTGATTGTTCGCGCCCGAGACTCCGAGCATGCCCGCAAACTCTACGATCTCGGCGCGACGGATGCGGTGCCGGAGACGATCGAAGCAAGCTTGCAGCTGTCAGAGGCCGCACTCGTTGGCATCGGTGTGCCAACAGGCCTGGTAATCGCTTCAATTCATGAAAAGCGCGACGAGTTCCGCGCGATCCTGCAAGGTGCAGGCGGATATGCCGGTCAGGCCGGCCATGGCTCCGTCCGGGCCAAACGAGATGCTGCAGCCAAAGAGGCCGAACTCGCAGACATTCAGGCACCCAAGGCGCCGGAAACGCCACAAGCCACGGACGAACCGGCCGACACGACGCCTGGCACGGCAGTGCAAGAGCCTGATCGCGATTTCGATAAGTAACGCATCGTCGACCGCGGACGCTCGCAAACATCGCGAACCTCGGCTTATGGTGGCAACTTGGAATTGCAAATAGCAGCAAGAACAGGGAGCTTATCATGGCCAACGATGCAGCGCGCTCCGGACAATCCGATGAATCACCGAAAGTCACTCGCGAACTTGCCGAGTGGATTGCAAATTTCACCAATCGCGATGTGACGCCATCGGCGCGCACCTGGGCCGTGCACACATTGCTCGACTGGATCGGAGTTACTGTTGCGGGCGCGCGCGAGCCGCTTGCGGAAATCCTGACCGCGCAATACGCCGAAGACGAAGGCGCCTGCACCGTGATCGCAACCGGCAAACGCGCGCGTCCACACGATGCGGCCATGTTGAACGGATCGGCTGGTCATGCCCTCGACTATGATGATGTCAACGCCAGCATGGGCGGTCACCCATCGGCACCGGTCGCACCCGTCGTGTTGGCACTCGGCGAGCAACTGGGAGCAAGCGGCGAGGATGTGTTGAGGGCGTTTGTCGTCGGCTACGAAGTAGAGTGCGCGCTCGGCAGCATGGGCGGTGTCGAGCACTACAATAACGGCTTTCACTCGACCGGCACGATGGGTACCTTCGGCGCGGCCGCGGCTGCCTGCAGCCTCTTGGGGTTGAGTGCCGATCAGACCGCTAACGCGCTTGGTGTCGCGGCGACGCAGGCATCGGGCATCAAGTCGATGTTTGGCACCATGACCAAACCGCTTCATGCCGGCAAGGCCGCGATGAACGGTCTGATCGCGGCGCAAATCGCGGCGAAAGGGTTCACCGCCGGCCAGGACGCAATCGAATGCGCACAAGGTTTCATGGATGTCACGGCGCCGGGCTTCAAGGCACGCCATTTTACGGCCGGCGGCAATGTCCCGATGGAAGTTGAAAACAACCTCTTCAAATATCACGCCGCGTGCTACCTGACACATTCCACCATTGAGGCGGTTTCAGCACTTCGGGCCAAGCACGATATCGAACTGGATGACCTAAAAGAGCTGAAACTCTTCATGCCGCCGACCCATAAACTGGTTTGCGACATTCCCGCTCCGCAGTCCGGTCTTGAGATCAAATTCTCGATCCGCCATCTGGCCGTAATGGCACTTGATGGCGCCAATACAGCAGCCCTTGATACCTACAGCGATGAAAATGCTGCCAGCCCGAAATACGCTGATGGGCGTGCCAAAATCACCGTGATTGAAAAACAGCTGAGCGGAAAGCATGCCGGCGCCGTGTCCATCGAGACGAAGGATGGCCGGACAATGGTCAGCGAGGTTGATGTCGGCAAACCAGCGACAGATGTCGATGAGCAGTGGCGCAAGCTTGAGCATAAATCCCGTACGATCATGACACCCGTCACCGGTGAAGCAGGCGCCAATGCCATTGTCGAAGCGGTCGTCGGGTTGCCGCAGGCCCGATCGTTGGACGAATTGATGGCCGCGCTCGGCTGATCAGCTATTGGATGAGTAGATGCAAGGCGCGAGTGGATGACGTACACCGCTCGCGCGGCCGTCATTTTCTGAAATTTTTTTCGTTCGTTAATCGTGCGTAGATCGCGCGCGCGGGTGCATACTTGTCTGCAGAGCAGAGAATAAAACCCAGGAAATTCGGAGCTTTTCGCGGAAAACCGGTTTGCGGAAAGCGGTCGTCATCAGCCACTTGATCCGCCGATCATAGGCAGCAGATATGCCTCCAGCGCATAGCTCCAGCTTGCGCCTCCTCGCAATCGTCAATATGATTTCGCCTACTACTAAAGAATAAAAAATCTGGGACTGGAAACGTCAAAACAAGGAGGAACCCTGTGGGCGATGTCGTAAAATCGGCCGAGCGCGTGCTTGCGATCTTTGAAGTCTTTGAAGCGGAGCGTCGGCCGCTGCGCATTTCGGAACTGGTGAGCCGGCTGGAGATCCCTCAATCCAGCACATCCACTTTGATGAAGACATTGGTAGCCCGCGGTTTGGTGGAATTTGATCCCGAAAACCGCACATTCAAACCAACGGTTAGACTTGCGTTCCTGGGCAACTGGGTCGTTGGTTCGACCGATGGGTTGGCACAAATTCAATCTTTGGCCCATCGCCTATCGATTGAGACCGGCGAGATGGTGATTGTCGGTTCGCAAAATGGTCTTTGCGTCCAATATCTGTCGCTCGTCACACAAAAGAATACACCGCAGGCGCGTTTGCGCCCGGGGCTGTGCCGTCCGCTACATCGCGCCGGGCTCGGCATCATGCTGTTGACGCAGAAGCCGGATAACGAAGTCGCACGCATCGTGCGTCGCTACAACGCCGAAGCCGAGGAAGGCGAAGTCATTGTGCCCGAGTCAGAAGTTCTGGCTTTGGTGCGTGAAGCACGCGTCAAAGGCTATTGTCAGACGGCCAATCTTGCCGCGCGTGGCGGCGGAACCATTGCGACGTTGCTGCCTTGGCCGACGGTCGGTCCGCTGGCAATCGGCCTTGGTGCTACCGTCGACCGCCTGAGTGCGCGCGCCGACTTCCTGCGCCAAACCTTGCTGCGCGAAGTCTCCGGTTTCGGAGCGATGGCTGCTGAATAGAAACGCAGTCACCAACGCATGAAACGATCCAAAGAGCTATCCTATCGCAATGGGATAGCTCTTTGCATTTTTCGCAGATGCACTGGGTAACTGTGAGGCGGTGCTCGCAGCGCTGTCTTTACGCAACAAAGTCTTCGACCAGCTGCACAAAATCCTCAAAGCGGTCGTGATGCACCCAGTGGCCCGCACGGTCAAAGTCGACCACTTTCGGATCGCATTTGAATGCTGAAATGCGACCGTCTTTCAAGGGGTTCGATGCCCAGCTTTCATTGCCGTAGACCAGCAGTGTCGGGCATTTGATCGCGCCCCAGAGTTCTTCAAGCGCGTCCTGCGGCATGTCGGTCGGCGGCCAGGCGCGACAGTAGTTGTCGAACTTCCAACTGTAAGTCCCATCCTCATTCTGATTGACGCCATAGAGTGTCAGGTGATCTGCCATTTCCGCGCTGAGGTGGCCATTCTTGCCGCGCATCCGGCCGGCGGCTTCTTCCAGCGAGGGATAGCGCTTCGGTCGCCGCGCCGAGAGCGCCCGTTTGCGCTCGATCCAGTCACGCAATTTGTCCGCAGGTGACTTTTTGGCCTCCTCGGCAATCCGCTCCGGTGACGGGCCGAGACCTTCGATCGCAACGAGTTTGCGCACGTTGTCCGGATAGAGTGCGCTGTAGCGGATCGAAATGTTGCCGCCGAGTGAATGCGCCACGATGGTCACCGGGGCCAAGCCTTGCTGGTGGATAAGCTGAGCGAGATCATAGACATAGCCGGCCATCGAATAGTCACCGTCGCTGGTCCAAGCGCTGTCGCCGTGTCCGCGCAATTCCGGCACGATGACGCGATATTTATCGCGCAGGCGCATCGCAACCTGATCCCAGCTGCGGCCGTGATCCATGCCACCATGCAGCAGGATGAGCGGCGGCAAATGATGATTGCCCCAATCCAGCCAATGCAGGCGGAGGCGCTGTGATCGGTAGAAATTTGAACTTGGACCTGATGATACGGGAGCCATGGCGTCGCCTTGCTTGCGTCCTGCGAGGAAATCGATCAAATCCATGCATCGACAAGCTATGAATTGGCAAGGCCGGTGGCGTCGCAGCGTCGCGAGAGCAGCCAGCGCGGAGGACAGCATATTGGCCGACGAACTCTACGAAAAAGGCGACAAGGTCCGCCGCGAGGTGCTGGGTGACAAACATGTGGATCGGCAGGTCGCGAACGCGGATCCCTTTGCCGCGACCATCCAAGATTACGTGACGCGGATTGGCTGGGGCGAAGTGTGGGGCCGGGAAGGCCTCGATCGCAGATCACGCTCGATCCTCAACCTTGGCATGCTGGCGGCTCTCGGCAAGGACCATGAAATGAAGGTGCACATCAAAGGGGCGCTCAGGAACGGCCTTACGCGAGATGAAATTGCCGAGATTTTTCTTCAGGTTGCCCTCTATTGTGGGGCGCCGACGGCCTTGGAATGCTTTCGGTTGGCCCGCGAAGTCTTCGCTGATGTCGATGCCAACGGCATGGATTAGGTAGAAGCCTGTACCGCAGCCGACGGTTCATGGCCCCAGGCATTGACAGCCTTGCAAAGAAGCATGGCCAGTAAGCATAGTCAGTAAGCATAGTCAGGCGGATCGCATCGAAAGACACGTGACCATTAAACTCATATCATGAACAGCGCTTGAGTTCCGCGCACTGCTTTGGCACTGTCAATCTCAATAACGAGACATAAAATAACCATCCCACCAGAACAGCACTCAGTTCGTCGACATGTCGAGCAATCATGTTTGCCAATCGCATTGGGATGAGAGGACACAATATCCATGGCCGTCAATGAACCGCAGGTCGCCCTCAATCAACCCGTAGGCGACACCGTCAAAACGACGACTTGCTACATGTGCGCTTGCCGCTGCGGCATTAAGGTTCATCTCAAGGACGGCAAGGTCCGCTACATCGAAGGCAACCGCGATCACCCGGTCAACAAGGGCATCCTGTGTGGCAAGGGCTCGGCCGGGATCATGCAGCATTATTCGCCGGCGCGGCTGCAGTCACCGATGAAGCGGGTTGGCCCGCGTGGCTCCGGCGAGTTCAAGGAAATCTCCTGGGAGGAAGCGCTTGAGACGGCGGGCGGCTGGCTGAGCGACATTCGCAAAGATGACCCCAAGAAGCTGGCGCTGTTCACGGGACGCGACCAATCACAGGCGCTGACGGGCTGGTTCGCACAGCAGTTTGGGACGCCAAACTTCGCGGCACACGGCGGCTTCTGCTCGGTCAACATGGCGGCTGCCGGGCTTTACACGTTTGGCGGATCGTTCTGGGAATTCGGCGAGCCGGATTGGGAACACACCAAGTTTTTCATGATGTTCGGCGTCGCCGAGGACCATGGCTCCAACCCGATCAAAGCCGCACTCGGCAAATTGAAGGCACGCGGCGCCAAGGTCGTTGTGGTCAATCCGGTGCGCACGGGGTATGGCGCGATTGCCGATGAGTGGATCGGTATCAAGCCGGGCACCGACGGGATGTTTGTGGCGGCGTTGATCCGCGAGCTACTGGTCAACGAGCAGATCGACCTCGAATCGCTGGTGCGTTACTCGAATGCGCCGTGGCTGGTGATCAATGCGCCGGGTGCTGCAGATCACGGCCTGTTCGCGCGCGATGCGGATGGCAAGCCGCTTTGCCTCGACAAGACATCCGGTGACATCGTCGATGCGACGCGGATCGACATCACGCCGTCGATCATCGCCGATGATGTCACGCTGGCGGATGGGCGCAAGGCATCGACGTCGTTCCGGCTGCTGGCGGCCCGCTTCCTTGGCGCTGAATACGCGCCTGAAAAGGCGGAGGCGATCACCGGGGTGCCGGCCGACACGATCCGCCGCCTAGCAGCCGAGATGGCCGACGCTGCCTTCAAACAGGCGATCGAACTCGATATTCCGTGGACCGACTGGGCCGGTCGCGAGCACAAGACAACGAAAGGGCGGCCAGTCTCGATGCACGCGATGCGCGGCATCTCGGCCCATTCCAATGGCTTCCAGACCTGCCGCACGCTGCATATCTTGCAGATCCTGCTTGGTACGATCGATTGCCCGGGCGGCTTCCGCTACAAGGCGCCGTTCCCGAAACCGACGCCACCGCCGCTGAAACCGTTCGGCAAGCCGGGCACGATCAAGCCCAACACGCCGATGGGCGGCCCACCGCTGGGCTTCACGACGGGGCCTGAAGACCTGCTTGTTCACGAGGACGGCAAGCCCGCACGTATCGACAAGGCGTATTCCTGGGATGCCCCCGTCGCAGCGCACGGCCTGATGCACATGGTCATCACCAATGCGGCCAACCAGGATCCGTATCCGGTCGACCTGTTGTTCATGTACATGGCGAACATGAGCTGGAATTCGTCGATGAACATTCCAGCGGTGCTGCGCAACCTGACCGCCAAGGATGATGCCACCGGCGAGTATAAGATACCCAAGATCATCTATTCGGACGCCTACTTCTCGGAAATGGTGCCGTACGCCGACTTGATCCTGCCGGATACGACGTATCTTGAGCGCTGGGATTGTATTTCATTCCTTGATCGACCGATTTCGGACCCGGATGCACCGGCGGACTCGATCCGTCAGCCGGTGGTCGAGCCGGACCGCGATGTCCGCCCGTTCCAGGATGTGGTGCTGCAGCTCGGCGCGAAGATCGGCCTGCCGGGCTTTGTTGATGATGATGGTGCAGCAAAGTATCCGGGCGGCTATCCCGATTATATCGTCAACCATGAGCGCGCACCCGGCGTCGGACCACTCGCGGGGTTCCGGGGCGCGGATGGCAGCAAGTATGGCAAAGGCGAGCCGAACGCCAAGCAGCTCGAGCAATACATCGAGAACGGCTGTTTCTATGCGCACGAGCTCGAACCCAATCAGCGCTACTACAAGCACGCCAACAAGGGCTATCTCGATTGGGCGGAGGAGGTCGGCTTCATGGGGCATGGCAACCCGGTGACCTTCCAGCTGTATCTCGAGCCGCTTCAGAAATTCCGTCTGGCCGCCGAAGGACACGGTGACGTCCTGCCGCCGGACAGCCACAAGCAGCGGATCACGCGGTTCTTTGATCCGTTGCCGTTCTGGTATGCGCCGTTCGAGGGCACGCTGCTCGACGAAGACGCATACCCGATGCATGCGGTTACGCAGCGGCCAATGGCGATGTACCACTCGTGGGGTTCGCAGAACGCCTGGCTGCGCCAGATCCATGGTTTCAACCGGCTCCATATGCACACCTCCAAGGGCGAGGCGCTGGGTGTCAAGACGGACGACTGGGTCTGGATCAGCAGCTCGATCGGTCGCGTCAAGGCGCAGGTCCAGCTGATGGACGGCGTTAATCCCGATACGGTTTGGACCTGGAACGCGATCGGCAAGCGGGCGGGGGCCTGGAACCTCGATCCCAATGCGCCTGAGGCCAAGAAGGGCTTTCTGCTCAATCATTTGATTTCCGAACTGCTGCCAGAACGCGACGGCGGGTATCGGTTCTCAAACAGCGATCCGATCACCGGACAGGCGGCCTGGTATGACCTGCGGGTCAAGATCGAAAAGGCGCCACCTGCGGAAATCGGGCAGACCCTACCGCAGTTCGAACGCCTGAAGCCGACAAACCCGTTGCCGCGACCGGACCAACTGCAATACAGCGGCGATCGGCGTACAGGAGTAAAGTCATGACAAGTCTTCCAGCGCCTTCTGCCAAGAAGCTTGGCCTCGTCATCGATCTCGATACCTGCGTCGGTTGCCAGGCTTGCGCAACGTCGTGCAAGGAATGGAACACGGGCGGGTTTTCAGGCCCGCTCTCCGATCAGGATCCCTACGGCGACGACCCGCACGGAACATGGCTTAACCGTGTGCATTCGTTCGAAGCCGGCGAAGGCGACAACAGCCGGACCGTGCATTTCCCGCGCTCGTGCCTGCACTGCGAAACGCCAGCCTGTGTCACGGTGTGCCCGACGGGGGCATCCTACAAGCGCGCGGAAGACGGCATCGTGCTGGTCAATCCGGACACCTGCATCGGCTGCAAACTGTGCTCCTGGGCCTGCCCCTATGGCGCGCGCGAATACGACTACGCCGATGGCGTGATGAAAAAATGCACGTTGTGCGTCGACCGGATCTACAACGAGACATTGGAACCGGAAGATCGCCAGCCGGCCTGTGTGCGGGCCTGTCCGACCGGTGCACGACATTTCGGCGATCTCGGTGATCCATCGAGCGACATTTCGCAACTGGTTGCCGAGCGCGAAGGCGTCGCCCTGATGCCCGAGCTTGGCTACAAGCCGGTCAACCGTTATTTGCCGCCGCGCGAGCGCCGTAACGCGCCAGCTGCCAAACCTTCAGCCGAACCGGTGGCGACCGCAGCACCTGATGCCGGTGTCGTCGACAAGTTCTTTGCCTGGGCTGACAAAGCCCTGACGCGTTAGGAGACCGAACCGTCATGCATCCCGCTTACTCGGTCATATTTTTTACCACTGCTTCTGGCGCCGGTTACGGCTTGCTGGTGTGGCTCGGCGTTGCGCATCTTTTCGAGCAGTTGCCGCAGCACTGGTGGTTTCGGTTTCTGGCTTTCGGGCTTGCATTGGGACTGATCACCGCCGGCCTGTTGTCGTCAACGTATCACCTGGGGCGTCCGGAACGCGCCATGAATGCCTTCTCGCAATGGCGGACATCGTGGTTGTCGCGCGAGGGTGTGCTCGCGGTTGCAACATACGTTCCGGCGGGCCTGTTCGCGCTGGCGGCTATCTTTGGATTGTTTGAGGGCGCCATGGGGTTGTGGGCGTTATTGACGATCATCGGTGCATTGTTGACGGTCTGGTGCACGGCGATGATCTACAAATCGCTGACGACCATTCGCGCATGGAACGACGCGTTCGTGCCGCCGGTCTATCTGATCTTGAGCCTGGCGACGGGCGGTATCCTGTTTTGCGGTCTGACAACCTTGATGAGCACGATCGGCGCCGGGGCGGTATGGGGCGCGCTGGCGGCCGTCATCGTCGGCTGGGTGTTGAAGGTGCTCTACTGGTCGCGACTCGATGGTCGCGCCCTGACGCTGACGACGGCTGATGCGATCGGATTGCCGAAGCTTGGCCCTGTGAAGCCACTGGAAGCGCCACATAGTCAGGCCAATTTCGTGATGCGCGAGATGGGCTACATGGTCGGGCGCCGTCACGCTGATCGATTGCGGACGTATGCGGTGATCGGCTTGTTCGTTGTTCCGGCGCTGTGCTGCCTGGCGCTACTGGCCATGCCGGCCGGGTTCGCACCGTTATTCGGGCTTGTTGCAGTGCTGTCGGCTGCGGCCGGCGTACTGACCGAACGCTGGCTGTTTTTCGCCGAGGCGCAGCATGTGGTGTCGTTGTATTATGGCGCAGAGGCGGCTTGAAGCGAGGGTGGTCCGATGCGGCTGCGATAGCATAGCGAGCGCATCGTCGCGAAGACTATGATTGCAAGAAATTCCACATCGACCGCAAGCTTATCCCAGCAAACAAATGGCAGAACAAACGATTACTATATGGAAGTTGACGTTGCCCTGAGTGCAGCGTGATATCCCGACAAACTCACCCGCGTTTGTCCACACCGTTCGTGGCCGGTTGATCCCGCGTCAACTGAGCCATAGCCAAACCGAGCCGGCTCCACTACAAGACGCGGCTGACATGCCAAAACGCACAGACATCCAGTCCATCATGATCATTGGCGCCGGTCCGATCGTTATCGGGCAGGCGTGTGAGTTCGATTATTCCGGGACCCAGGCTTGTAAAGCCCTCAGGCAAGAGGGCTATCGCATCATCCTGGTCAATTCGAACCCGGCAACGATCATGACCGATCCGGAATTGGCCGATGCGACCTACATCGAGCCGATCACGCC
>JAGDYV010000071.1:0-23100 GCA_049116495.1 Hyphomicrobiaceae bacterium
TGCCGTGGTAGCCTTGGATCATAACGCGCCGGTTAAATTTGAAGCCGGCCAAGATCGCCAGCGTGACCTCTTTGTTGAACAAATAGTCTTCATCGATCTCTGGCACGTGCTCGGAGCGCTCAGCATAGGCGAGGGCCTCAAAGTCACTATCAATATCGAAGAGTCCACGGACCTGAACGGTTTTTTCCGGCAGACCTGGAACACCGGCTTTGCTTTGAGCAGGCATAGTTAAAATCCGGGTATCATTATTGTTGTTAGGATGCCGATCAGACCGGCAGCGGCGAGATAGCAACAGTCGCTGTTGCCGATGTAGCGAGCCGAAACCCTCAGTCCCTAAACGAGTCCGACCTGCTTTAGATAGTTATACGCCTGAATAATCTCACGCAACTTCTCCTCGGACCCACGGTCACCACCATTCGCATCTGGATGATGACGCTTCACCAAGGCCTTATATTGCGACTTGATGTCATCCTTTGTCGCAGATTCGGTCAGCTCAAGCGCAACGAACGATTTTTTCTCCATCGGCTTTAAGCGCCGCCGGGGCTTGCGTTTCTCCGCTGCTGCCTGTCTCGCACGCCACGCGTTGAAGTCCTTTGACGATCCCTTTACGTCTTCGCCGTCCGCTTCCCGACGGGTTTCCGTGCCAGAGGCGTTCTGGCCCAGTTTCCAGGTTGGTCGGTGACCATACGCCGCGCTTCGCTGAAAATTAGCGACATCGGAGTCTGACATACCGTCAAAATAGTTGTACGAGGCGTTGTACTGGCGGACATGGGTCGCACAGAAAACGAAGAACTCACCGTCGTGGCCGCGGCCCTTCGGAGCTTTGTGATGACCCGGTTTGTCGCACCCCTTCCACTGGCAACTCGGCAAGCTTTTTTGCTCGGCCGCTTTGCCGCCCTTGGCGGAGCCTTTGATGCGGATCATATCGAAATATTTTGAATCAGAAGTCATGGCGGCGATACTATGAAGATGTGAGCCCGAAGAAACAAGTCAGTCGCGACAGTTCACACACATTCGTGCTCACGAAGTTAAAGCGGCTGACAGACAGGCGCCGAGCGCTCTAGCATGGCAACGTTGTCAAGTTTCAATTATGCCGCCACGAAGGAAAATTTAAGGTGTCTCTTGAACAAGAAATACGCACCAAACTCATGGTTTCTCTGGAACCGACACGACTGGATGTCGTCAACGAGAGTGAATTGCATGCCGGGCATCGCTCATCGCCTGGAACAGGCGAAAGCCACTTCCGCGTGACCATTGTGTCGCCGCGCTTTGCCGGCCTGTCACGGGTCAACCGTCATCGCTTGATCAATGAAGCCCTGGCAGAAGAGCTCGCCGGCCGCCTTCACGCGCTCGCAATCCACGCGCACGCGCCCAACGAGACCATCCCAGGCTAAGTCGTTGCCGCAAGCGCACTGACCGCATCTTCACACGAACGCTATTCCTCAATCCAAGACATCGGATACCATGTCCATCGATCCCGATTTCGCGCTTATCCTAGCTGCGATAGCCGTTCTTCTCGCTCTATCTGCTTTTTTCTCCGGTTCAGAAACCGCACTGACCGCCGTCTCACGCGCACGCATGCACGCGCTTGAGCGCGATGGCAGCAAACGTGCGGGCATCGTCAGCCGCCTGCTGCAGACGCCTGAGCGCATCATCGGCACGGTTCTGCTGGGCAACAATCTGGTCAACATTCTCGCCTCAGCACTGATGACCAGCATCATGATCCAGACCTTCGGCGAGGCTGGCGTGCTCTACGCGACAATTATTCTGACGGTTTTTGTCGTCATCTTCTGCGAGGTTTTGCCCAAGACCTACGCCATCGCCTACTCCGATCGCTTCGCCCTGGTGGTGGCGCCGATCATGAGCAGCCTGATCTGGATCCTGCGACCGCTCACGCGCGTCATCGAATGGATCGTCGCCCAGATGATGCGCCTGACGCCGGCGCGGGATGACGATGAAGCCAACATTCTCGCGCATCATGAGTTGCGCGGCACGATCGAGCTATCGAGCCGCGAGGGTGTCGTCGATCACAGCGATGCCAAACGCCTGGGCGGCGTGCTCGACCTGCGCGACCTCGAACTCGACGACCTCATGCAGCATCGCACCGAGATGGACACGATCAACGGCAGCGATGCGCCGGAAAAGATTGTTGCAGACGTCTTGCGCAGCCCGCATACGCGGCTGCCGGTATGGCGCGATGAGCCAGACAATATCGTTGGCATCCTCAACTCAAAAGACCTGCTCGCAGCATTGGGCCGTAACGGTTGGGATGTCGCCAAACTTGATGTTGACGCGATCGCGACGGAGCCCTGGTTCGTGCCCGACACGACCAGCGTACCGAACCAGCTTAGCGCGTTCCTTCACCGCAAGATGCAGCTTGCGATGGTCGTTGATGAGTACGGCGAAGTCCAGGGTTTGGTCACCCTCGAAGACATCCTCGAAGAAATCGTCGGCGAGATCATCGATGAACACGATGTCGGCGAGGAGGTCATCCGGCGTCAACCGGATGGCGCGATCAACGTTGACGGCAGCGTTTCCATCCGCGACATCAATCGCGATATGGACTGGAACCTGCCCGATGCCGAAGCCGTCACGATCGCGGGATTGGTGATCCACGAAGCTCAGACAATCCCGGAGCCGGGGCAGACGTTTACGTTCCACGGCTATCGCTTCGAGATCCTGCGACGCAACAAGAACCGCATCACCGCGATCCGCCTGCGTCGTCTCGCTTTGCCAGATGATATCGGGGAGAGGCCGGCGAACTAACGTACTTCGGGAGATGTGCGTCCGTTCAAGCTGCCGTTGCTCACGGCCACTGCGTCGCCTTGGCCGGAGCGTCGGCCCGGGATGTGTTAACTGGAATCAAGTGTTCGATCCAGAACACTAGGCTCTCGCTTTGGATTTGCGCTTCTTGCGGGCGGCATAGCGGGCATCGCGTGCCGCCTTCTGCTCAGCCAACAAGGCGACCTGGCGGTCGGCTTCTTCGCGGGCCAGCCTGGCTGCTTCTTCAGCTTCGGCAATTTTTTCAGCAGCTTCCCGTTCGAGCCGCTCGCGCTCAGCCTGCGCCCTGGCCGCTTCACGCTCTTCTTTGGCGATCCGTCGCCGTTCGGCGGCGGCAGCACGCTCGGCTTTGCGCGCAAGAACCTCGGGATCGTCCGGCTTTGGCATCTTGCTTAGTCGATCCAGCAATGCCTGCCTTGCCTGCATCTTGTTTTCCAGCCGATCGTTCAGGCTGTTGCCTTTGACATCTCTCATATTATTCCGTTGTCGTAGTGTGTGATTGACGGCCCCGAGCGCGATCGCCAAAACGTGCCGATCGGGCAATATATCGAGAGCCTGCGTTGAAGACTCTTAAATCGCATGACCAATCGGATCAGTCCAGCATCAAGCGCACAAAAAAGCGGATAGCATCACCTATTTGGGGTCACTCCCGGGAATTGCAAGACCTGCACGCATTTGACCGCGCGGTGGGCCCCGTCAAGCTGGTGCCAGCTGCGTGCCAAGGAAATTTCGGACCTGCTCGGCCGAAACGTCGCGCGTCACGAATGCCTCACCGATGTTGCGTGCAAGGATGAACGTCAACTGACCATCCAGAACCTTTTTATCCTGGCCCATGAGTTCAACGAGGTGATCGGCGGCCGGCAGCTCATTGCCGGGAATATCCGTTAACTCTGTCGGTAAACCGACCGACTTGATATGTGCTGCGATGCGCGCAGCGGTCTGTGGCGGACACAGTTCGAGCGCCTCCGAGAGCCGGAACGCCAGGCACATGCCGATCGCAACGCCCTCGCCATGCAGCAACCGGTCGGAGTACCCCGTCCATGCTTCGAGCGCATGCCCGAACGTGTGGCCAAGGTTGAGCAGGGCACGATCACCGGTTTCGGTTTCATCGCGCGCAACGATTTCAGCTTTCATCTCGACGCTGCGGGTTACGGCACGCTGCAAGGCTGCCGGATCACGCGCTGCAACGGACTTGGCGTTGTCTTCGAGCCAGCTGTAGAAGGTCCGGTCGCCGAGCAGGCCGTACTTGACGACTTCACCGTAGCCGGCCCGCATCTGCCGATCGGGCAGTGTGGCAAGCACGCCGGTATCCGCGAGCACCAGGCCGGGCTGATGGAATGCACCGATCAGGTTCTTGCCCTGAGGGGTATTTATTCCGGTCTTGCCACCGACAGAAGAATCGACCTGCGCGAGCAGGCTGGTCGGGATTTGCAGGAATCGTACGCCGCGGCGCAGCACGGCCGCCGCGAAACCGCCGAGATCACCGATCACGCCGCCACCCAGTGCAATAACAACGTCGCGACGCTCGGTGCCAGCCGTGAGCAAGGCTTCGCTCAGATGCTGCAGTTGTTCGAAACACTTTGTCTTCTCACCCGCCGGCAACACCACGGACGTACGCCATTGCCCGGCCTGCCTGAGCGGTGCTTCGATCGTCGCCAGGTTGTCGGCTGCAACGTTTTCGTCCGTCACAATCGCGTATTTGGCAGCACCAAACGCAGCCGTGGCATACTTCAGGGCATCATCGATCAACCCTTCACCGATCAGCACATCATAACTGCGTGCGCCGAGTTCAACGCGCACCGTCTCGTGTTGATGGCTCTGTTCGGAGGTGCCCATAGGTGGTCCCAATTTGTTGCCCAATTTGTTGTATGAACCCGTACTCAAGTCCCGGCCAGCGGCCCATTCTTCAGCGCGGCAACAATTTCGTTGACGACGACGTCATGCGTGACATCA
Source organism: Hyphomicrobiaceae bacterium (assembly GCA_049116495.1). Classification (GTDB taxonomy): domain Bacteria; phylum Pseudomonadota; class Alphaproteobacteria; order Rhizobiales; family Hyphomicrobiaceae; genus CAJQQK01. The sequence goes on from JAGDYV010000071.1 coordinate 4,735, forward strand.
CGGCTCTCGACCGTGAGATCCGCCTTGGCATAAATCGGATAACGTACATCCATCAACTGGCGCATCGTCGCTTCGGGATCAGCACTCTTGAGCATCGGCCGGTCATCACGCCGCATCACCCGCCGCATCAGGACGTCGAGTTCAGCCCGTAACCACACAGCAATGCCAGCCTCACCGATTGCCTCCCGCGTATCGGTTCGCATGTAGGCGCCGCCGCCGGTTGCCAGGACCTGCGGCCCACCACGCAGCAGCCGTGCGATAACAAGGTGCTCGCGGTCGCGAAAATGCTCCTCGCCATAGTCGGTGAAAATTTCCGGAATGGTCTTGCCGGCCGCCTGCTCTATTTCGGTGTCCGCATCGACGAAAGGCAGACCGAGTTTGACCGCCAAACGCCGCCCGACGGACGATTTTCCGCAGCCCATGAGGCCAACGAGCACAATCGATCGGTCGCCGAGCCGGTCGGCCAGTTTGGCTGCCATATGCTGCGCCTCCGCGTTTCGCTTCATGCCCGATCCGGCCATAGTTCCCTAAAGAGTCAATTTTCCAGCTGATGGATCATCTATCCTCAACTGCTCAGCCCGCTACTATTATCCGACCGCGAACGCTTTTGCACCCGGACAATCACGCCGTCCGTCAAGACAACGAAACAACATCAGCAATGTGCCCTTGTAGCGCAGAATCGGTCATACTCGCGCCACGCTGTAGCCAGATACCAAGATGCTGACCGGGCATACCTGGTCAGGTCTTTCTTGAGAGCCGAGAGACGAAATCTCTATGCCCAGCCTGTTTCGCTTCCTCTTCGTGGTCTCACTATTGTTCGCCGTCTCGTACGGCAGCTTGTATGTACTTGCGGTCTATTTCGAGCCTGAACAAAGCGAAGTACAAAAACCGCTGCCAAACGTCAAAATCCGAAGGTAGTCGGGTGATCAGAATGCGTATGCTGGCGACAGCCGGATGGCTTCGTGGGTCGATTACAGCAGTCGCTGCAAGCCTGTTGGGATCAACCTATCCACACACTGTGATGGCCGATGACGGCTGGAACCCGTTCGCCGATAAAGACCGCGCTGCGGCTCGTAAGTCCCGAAAAGCGCGTCGCAGCGCACCTGCGCAGAACCCCGACCGCCGGCCATATCTGGCACCGATCAAAGAATTCGACGGCCGTACATCGCCACCACAGCCTTATCCAGCGCCGCCGCCAAGTTACGGCGCTGGCACAGGTTACCAACCGCCAGGTGTCGCCGGCAATGGCACACCAGGCTCGGCGCCGTATGGCGCGCCGGGGACATACGTGCCGGCGCCCGTCACCGGTTCGTCTGGTTTCGCGGCGAACGCGCCGGGCGTCCAGCGCGGCGAGCTTGCCCCTGTTATCTCATCGGGAGGTGGCGCTCTGCCGGATGGCGCCTGGCAAGGCCTGGACGCGTCAAGCGCTGAGCAACTGCTTGGCCCGGTTCTTCTGCCACCGACGTCGTCGGCACTGAACGACCTTTGGCGACGCATCATGTCGGGCACGGTACCGGATCCACGTCTCGAAGCGGTTCGCCGTGCAGCTCTCCTGAAGGCCGGTGATTTCGAACAAGCACCGCGAACGCAGGGCGCAACGCCAAGCGGCCCGGCCAAAAACCTGGCGAAGGATGTTACGGAAGCCAAGTTCGACCTGGCAACCGGCGATACCGATCAAGGATGTCGGCGCATCAAAGGCGCGGTCGCAACACCAGCGAAACTGCCAAAACGCCTGCGCGGTGAAGCGATCGTGCTTGCCGGCTATTGCGCGATCATCGCTGGCAACCCCAAGGCTGGCAGTCTCGCCGCTGAGCTGGCGCGCGATTCCGGCTATAATCAGCCCTTCGTATTAGGCCTGCTCGAAGCCATCGCGAGCGGCGGCAATGTCCGTGCGCCGCTGCCGCAAAGGGTATCGCTGATCGACGGCTTGCTTGTCCGACAGCTGAAATCACCCGATCCGGCGATGATCGATGGCATGCTGCAGCGCGCCGACGCAGCCTTCCTGCAATTGCTGGCCAAGGACAGTGATGCGTCGCCCGGATTGCGCCTCAAGACCGCCGAGCGCGCCGCTGCGATCAACGTGATCACACCGGTGGTCCTGGCCGAAGCCTATCGGGCAGCCGGCGATGTCGCGGATGCTGCAACGGGCGCAACAATAGATCGGGCGCGCCATTTCCAGAATGCCGAGCGGAACCAGGCCCAGTTTGCCAAGACCCGGGCCATTCGCGCGCTCCTCGACAGCGCCCGGCGGGATGGTCTCTACGAAGCTGTGGCCAGTGCCGTTGCGCCAATCGTGCGCGAGATGCGCCCGGCACAGGAAATCTCGTGGTTCGCCGAAACGGCGATAGAAACGCTTGCCGCCGGCGCAGACTATCAGTCCGCACGGCAATGGGTGCAGGCCAGCGGTCTCAGGGGGCCGAACGGTGCACTCGAACACTGGTTGATACTGCTCGATATCGCCGATCCGGAAGTCGGTCGGCAAAACCGTGGCCGCAGTATCAATGTTCTGGAAAACCTAGCCCGGCAGGGGCGTCTGTCTCAGATCATGCTGCATCGCCTTGCGACCGTGCTCGATGCGCTCGATTACAACATCCCGGTCCCGCTCTGGAATATGGCGAGCCGCACCGAGCAGCCGCAGACCGGCCATCTGCCAGAGACCGGCATGCTGTCGGCGATGAAAAAAGCGTCAGAGGCGCGCCAGATCGCGGCAACGACGCTCTATGCGCTGCGCACGATCGCACCGGAGGGTACGACAAAGACCCACCTGCTCGGCCTCGGCGAGACGATCCGGGCGCTGAAGCGGGCCGGACTGGAAAAGGATGCGCGCCGGCTCGGCTTTGAGGTGCTGTTTGGCGAATGGCCACGAGCTGGGTGAAGCGGGTTGGCCCGAGATTGTTAGATGCCTTGAGGTTTTTCGATTGCGTGGGTTCGCGCGGCTGGTGATGTGTGAACCATCGGCAACATTCAGGGGACATGCCTCGCGCGGCGATTCACACATTTGATATCGTTGAGTCACGGCATCGACCAGGCGCGATTGCAGTAACTGCCCGCACGACATTTCCCCGTGGACACAATCAGAAGTTTTTGGTGACGGTGAAGTTGATACCGTGCGCGGAATAATCGTGGAAGCCGACGTTGCTGTTGTTGATCGTATATGTGTACGTCAAGACAGGCGCATAGCCCAGTATGGCCCAGTCGCGTTTGGTCAGGTTGAGCGTGACGTCGAAACGATGATCTTCGCGGCTTTCCGTGCTTCCGGGGTAAAGTCCGTCAAAATCGTATTTACGGTAGGCCACCTGACCATAGAGCGTGGTGCCCCAGGGCAGTTCGCGGTAGGCGCCGAGGCCGATATTATAGGACTTGTAGCTCAGATGCTCGGTGTCCGACTCCTCGATCTCGTAGCCGCCAAGCACGCGCACGAAGGATGACGGGCCAGTGAAATAGTCTTGTTCGCCGTAGATCGCGCAGTTCCAGCCGTCCTGATAGTCATGCGCATCATGAAGCTTGCGGGTGCATGCGCCAGTTCCGCGCACGATGCGCTGATCGCCAAGGCGCATGCCCGTTTGCAGCCGACCGCCGTGATACCAGGCATAGGCGGAACCGCCGTACCAGCGGCGCGTGCTGGTGGCATAGAGCGCGACATTGCCAAAGCCGAACTGGTAGCGCGGACCAGCTTCGGCGGTGAGCGAATGGTCATTGTAGCGCTTGTCACGGTAACGCTTGATGTCGGCACCGCCGCCACCGACGAAGTCGAGCTTGTCGGTGACCGTGACACGGTAGCCGCCAGCGACGCCGGCCTTGACGCCGACGCCACTCTTGCGGCGTGAGTTTTCGTCCAGCTCGAATGGCAGACCGTTGAGTGTGACGACCTTCACGTCAGCGCCTTGATTGATGTTGGTCGATGGCAGGACGCTCAGATATGAGGAGAAGTTCCAGCGCTTACGCTTGTCCATCGCGTCGATGAAGGTGCGCACGCGCGATTTCAATCGCGGGTCGGTGATCGCGCCGAGTGATAGATTGAAATGGTGGCGGGCGGCGGAGTCTTGTTTGAGCGCAACCAGGGCGTGGGCGAGTTCGAGCCGGGCGGTCTCGTGTTTCGGATGGCCGGCAAGAATGGCGCGGAAGGTGTCGACGGCCTCCGGGTATTGGCCGCGCGCCGCGTGCAGTCGGCCTTTGAGGAATTGCGCATCGACGGCCGCACCACCTCGGAATTTGGTGCGGGCGAGGAGGCGATCAGCGAGATCGAACTGGCCGGCTTGGATCACGCCGTTGATGGCGTGTATCCGTTGCACGGCATTGAGTTTGGGCCATTCGGATTCGAGGTTGTCGGTCGAAATGACGGTCCAGCCGGGCGGCGGCTTGGGTTCGGCGGCGTGCAGAGTGGACTGGGCGGTGACGATGAACGCAGCGACTGCAGCACTCATCCAAATGCAACGTTGGCTGCAACCCATTACTTTCTGGGCTTCGCAGAAGTTTGCGGGAAATCTCTTTTGGCGCCGAAAGCACCAACGATTACGTGCGGCTTTTTGGATATATCTTCACCCGGCGTGCCTTCGATGCGTAAGGCACCAGCTGTCTCAACTCCATTGGGACCATAGAATCCACCACTCATGGCGGACGACGTGACAGTCTCGGACTGGGACCGCTTGCCATTCTTATCGGTAAACCCCGCCGTGCCCGCATATGCGTTGCCAGTGATCTTTCCTTGGATAGATAGGCCGTAATCTTGCCGGATAAAACCGAGCAAGCCGCCGCGCAGGTCACTCACTTGACCTTTGACATCGCCGGACCCAAAGTTTGCTGTGATATTGGCCTTTCCGCTAAGCCCACCGCTAACATCACCCACAGCACCGCCAGCACCGGAAAACACACCAGTATACGTCGCCGTGACACCAGTTGGAAGTTGGTCTGCCCGTGTCAATTGACCAGCGTGATAGGCGCCGACATTGGAAACGGCCTGGCGATGGTCGCCGATCAGACCGATCTCAGAATACTCAAGCGACGTTGAACCTGCTGACGTAATGGCGCCGAGGAGCAACTTGTCTTTCTCGCCGTAGATGGAGGCACCGGGCTCAGATTTCTCTTCGTCTATTGGGATACTATCAGCATTGATCAGTCGTGACGGACCCTGATAACGGATGGTCTTGGATGAGGCCGTTTGCGACACTTCGACCAATGCAGGTGATAAGGTTCGCCCATTGGCAGTTGTCACCTCGGGAAATATTAGCCCCGCCCTAGGAACGAAAACAAAATGGGCCTTGCCATTTGGATTTTTCAATGCCGGGTTCGCGACGTTTTTTGGCGTTGGAACCGGAGTTAAATCAGTTTTTGGCGTCGGAACCGGAGTTGCGACGTTTTTCGGCTTCGGCGCAGGAGCCCCAAGCCGCGTAGCCTTAGGTGCTGCGCTGCGACCACCACCGCCACCACATGCCGTGACCAATCCAGCAACAACAGGCAATGCCAGCAAGAGGGTAAGTTTGTTCGTCATGTGGTCCCCCAATATAAAAAAATATCGGAGCCTGCTTGATGCAGAATCGATGAATAAATCTTGAGTGGATGGTGAATGCGTTCTCTACGGGCTGGCCAGCAATGGCATCGGCCTTGCTCGTCCCATTGTGTCGTTGAGAATTTGCCTGCGTCGCCAATGCGTTCGGACGGCAACCGGCAACGTACGAGGCGCTTGAGCAAATGGGCCACATCAGCGAATTCGTTGCGAAAAGCTTGATTAATCTTGGGCTGAGAACTGGTTTCGCTGCGCACGCTGCCGGCCGGGCAAAACACGCCGTCCAGCGCGGCATTCATCCGCGAACATCCTATTCAGCCCGTCTTAAGGTTTACGGCGTACTATAGCGTGATGACGCTGGTCTGGCCGCGGGAATGCGTCGGGCGGGCCAATCGATAGGCAGAGAAAGAAGACGAGCTGGACAATGAGTAGCCGCCCGCCCTTTCATAACCTGCGTAGTTACGTCAGGCAGCCGGTCAACTGGCGGGCACAGGTCAGGCTTGCCGGTCGCGCGCCTGTGCCGTGCATCGTCAAGGACATCTCCGAGCAAGGCGCATTGCTGGAGTTTTTCGGACGCCCGCCGGTGAACGATCGGTTTCGACTGACCATCACCAAAAACGGCTTCGATGGCATCTGCAGCGTGAAGCACCGCCAAGTCCGCACGGTTGGCGTACAGTTTTAGACCCTACGCCATACCCGCATGCGGCGCAGTGCCGGAATCCTTTCCCAGATCAGTTTTCTTAGGTTGCATGCGCATTGAGTGCCTGCTGGCCGAGGCATAACCCGCGCAAATCAGGTAGGCTTGTTGAATGCGTGCGCGTGATTCGGACGAGCCAACCCATGACGACGCCACATCAATACCTGACAGCGTTCATCGAAACGATAACCGCCGAACGTGGAGTGGCGGTAAATACCGTCGAGGGCTACACGCGCGATCTCACCGATTTTCTGAGTTTTCTCCGGGTTGCCGGATGTCCGCTTGAACGCGTCGCACCAGCGCAGATCACGGCCTATCTGCGTGATCAGGCGGAAGCCGGCCTCGGGCCTGCATCGCGCGCGCGGCGGCTCTCGGCGATCCGCCAGTTCATGAAATTCCTCGTCGCCGAGGCCGTGCTCGACGAGAATCCGGCGTTCGCGGTCACCGGGCCGAAGCGGGCGCGGGCCTTGCCCAAAACGCTGAGCGTTGCCGAGGTCGACCTGTTGATCGAGACAGCAGAGACAATGATCACGGCAACATCCGGCAAGGAGCGCACCAGGGCAATCCGGTTCCATTGCCTGCTGGAACTGCTCTATGCGACCGGTATGCGGGTTTCCGAACTGGTATCGCTGCCGACAAGTGTGTTACGCGGCGACGGCCGGCTGCTGACCATCAAAGGCAAGGGCGGTCGCGAACGGCAGGTGCCGCTATCGGGCCCTGCACGCCGCGCCCTCAACCGCTATCTTGGCCTGACCGCGGATGGCCAACCGGATGCCGATGTGCCGCGTGCGACCGGATCAAAGTGGCTGTTTCCATCATCCAGCGCCGAAGGGCATCTGACGCGACAGCGCTTCGCACAAGACCTCAAGGAATTGGCCAAAACCGCCGGCATCGCGCCGGATCGCGTCAGCCCGCATGTTCTGCGGCACGCCTTCGCGAGCCATTTGCTCGACCGCGGCGCTGATCTGCGCGCCGTGCAGCAGTTGCTCGGTCACGCGGACATCTCAACGACCGAGATTTACACGCATGTTCTCGAGGAACGTCTGAAAAAACTGGTTAACGACCACCACCCGCTGGCGCGGAGGTAACCGGTTGAGCGCGTGGCCGACTTGAAAAAGTTGCAAGAGGCCGGCCATCCTCCCTATATGACGTCTAGTTCCTTGTATTCTGCCAAGTGAGTCCGCATTGTCCACGCCCGCCATCCGCACCTATCTCGATTTTGAAAAGCCGATTGCCGAGCTGGAAAGCAAGGTTGCCGACCTGCAGACGCTCTCGAGCGGTGACGACGCCGTGTCGATTTCGGAAGAACTCGACAAGCTGCAACAAAAGGCCGAGCAGGCGCTCGCCGATACCTATGCCAAGCTGACGCCCTGGCAGAAGACGCAGGTTGCCCGCCATCCCGATCGACCACACTGCATGGCGTTCATCAATGCGTTGATCGAGGATTTCACGCCGCTTGCCGGTGATCGCTATTTCGCCGAAGACCATGCGATTGTCGGCGGCATGGGGCAGTTCGCCGGACAGTCCGTGATGCTGATCGGGCATGAAAAAGGCTCGGATACGGAAAGCCGCATCAAGCATAATTTCGGCATGGCGCGGCCGGAGGGCTATCGCAAGGCAATCCGGTTGATGGAGATGGCCGAACGTTTTGCCATGCCGGTGATCACCATCGTCGATACCGCCGGCGCCTATCCGGGTATCGGCGCCGAAGAGCGCGGCCAGGCCGAGGCGATCGCGCGTTCGACCGACGCTTGCATTGGGCTCGGCGTGCCGATCATTTCAGTGGTCGTTGGCGAAGGCGGTTCCGGTGGTGCGGTTGCGATCGCGTCGGCCAACCGGATCCTGATGCTCGAACATGCGATCTACACGGTTGCATCGCCGGAAGCGGCGGCTTCGATCCTGTGGCGGGATTCGGCGCGCGCGATCGATGCGGCAACCAACATGAAGATCACCGCACAGGATCTGCTCGCCATGAAGGTGATCGACGGGATTATCGCCGAACCGGTCGGCGGCGCCCACCGTGATGTCGAGGCGACTATTGCTGCGACCGGCAAGGCGATCGAGGGGGCACTTGAGGAGTTCGACGGCCAATCCGCTGCCGAGATCCGCACCCAGCGCCAGGAACGCTTTTTGGCGATCGGACGGTCGTTGGCTTGACGGGGTTGCGAACCGCCGCGCTATTGTGACGAAACTTCGGTCGCCGGGATGATCGTCGCCAACATTTCCGTGATGCCAAGCATGTCGCGGAACACCACGACGAACATAACGGCTGCAAGCAAGGCGAGGCCCGCACTCAAAACGCCGCCGAGCTTGATATCGGCGACATTCACATCGATCTGCTGCTTCGTCTCGGCCAGATAGTCAACGTACAAGTCTGAGATTGCGATGATGTAGACCGGCCTCAGACCGAGATGCACGACGGCCAACGCAATGACCAGCGGAAATCCGGCAATGACATATAGATGTTCAATTTTGCTGCCGGTGACGGATCGATCCGGCCACATATCCGGAAAATAAATCAACGCTGCGACGCCGAGAATGTAAGTCCCGAACCCCAAGATCCAACACAGGAGCGCGTATCCCGCCCGCAACGTCGCGATTTGCGTAAAACGGCTGCGCAGGAAGCCTAATGAGCTTTTGCCTGCGGGCACCATGCTCTTGCCGCACAAGAGTGCCGGCACGATGCCAGCAGAGCCAATTTTCCAGGCAAAATAGAGCGCTTCGCTGGCCGCGCTTCTGACGGGGTCCGATTGCTGGTTTTTCTTCGGCAAACGTTCGAAGATCTGCTCACAGGTAATCCAGCCATCGATCCAGTGAAAGATCCACAGCGACCAGGCCCGACGCGAGGCAAGGGCCAGACATCGCCGGATGGTCGAGTGCTGACCGGTTCGGCGCAGAATGTGAACAGCCCCCATGCAGCCGCTGAGAATGCCGACCGGCAGAGAGACCAGCCCAATGATTAAAAACGACCAGATCAGCAAGACCGTATTGGCCAAGAATACCGGGCCGTCGTCGTCTGCTTCGGACGCCTGTTGGATTGCGCGCCAAACGTCATCGGGAATCGCACCAAGAATTTGCGTCCAAGCGAAATACGCAACGCCAATAAGCAGCCATTGCAGGGCGGCAAAGAGCAGAATTTCCTGTTCTTGATAGATAAGGCGAACGGCGCTTCTAACACGCCTCGCGAACGTGGAAATCGAGCCCGTCGTTGCCGGTTTCCCGTGTGCAAGTTCAGGGAACGCGGCAATCTCATCCTGCATGAAGCCGAGCGGATTTCTGATCATGTAAGCTCCATCAAAGTCGCCGCGCTGACTAAGATGAAAGACCAGTTTTATTGTGAAGTTGTCATGGGTTGAGCATGAATTTAGATCACGGCATGCACTGCACAAGAGCCTGTTCACTCGGCATCTGAAGAGCACCGGTTAGGCTGCTTTGATACACACTTGGCGCGAGCTGCGTCACGCGGGATCCAGTAAAATTTTGGTGTGAAAGGAAGGAAAATGGTGCCGCATGGGTGACTTGAACACCCGACCCCGGCATTACGAATGCCGTGCTCTACCAGCTGAGCTAATGCGGCGCACCAAAGCGTGAGCCTCGAAGGCAGTCGAATACTCCGATCGCTGGTGCATTGCAAGACTGCAGTTGACGCAAGCCTCACACCTCAACAGGATCAGTTCTTTTTGTTGGCAATCGGACCGGGGTCGTCGGGGGCCCGCGGCGAGACGAAGATTTTCGGCTCTACCGGCTTGACCGCAGCCGCGGCGCTTTTCTTCGCGGCCTCCTTGACGAGCACAACCTCTGTCTCAGCGGGTTTGGCGGCTGCCACCGGTGTCGCCGTGGTCCCATTGCTGGTTTTGCCGGTCTTGTTTGAGGTGACGACCTTGGCCGGCTTCGATGTGTCGTCGACGTCCGCGGCCGGCTTCGTGGATGGCGACGGGGCAACATCGACGACCTTCATCGCCGGTTCGTCCACCGGCTTAGATGGCGCCGGCGGCGTCGGTTCTGGCGCCGTTGACACCACTTTGACAACCTCGACCACTTCCGCATCAACAGCTCCGTCGGTCTTGGCCGGCGTCGAAACGACCGATGGCGCCTCGGCGGTGCTCGCATGCGCCGCCTCAACCGGCGCTGTTGCAGCTTCACTTACGGCCGCAATCGGCGCCGCCGCGATGGCCGCCTCGCGCGGCGCACCAACCTGCACGAGCTCTTCGATTTTCTGGGCGAGCAACTCCTTGTCGCGCGGCTCGACGGCTTCGACCGGCACGCGCCACTGGAACGCATCAAGCGCACCGGTGACGGGAGAAACAGCGGCCCAGTCGTCGGCGACAATACCGTCCGCGGTCCAGGCCGGATCACGCGGTGCATTGACCGCGCGCGCCAGCCATTCACGGACGCCGCCGGCGTTACCGGTTTCGCCCTCAATCCGCGCCATGAGCGTACAGACCCGTTGCGTCTGACGCCCCTCGGCCAGGGACGACAAGGCATTGCGGGCGGCGCCAAAATCACGCGCTTCAATCGCTGCATTGGCAAGCGCGATCGGACTTTCAATGACATTGGGCGCCATCGCCGCCAGCTTCGAGACACGCTCAAACCTGTCTTTCGGACTATCACCCAGCCGCGCGTAGGCGTAGGCGACGGCGAGATCGGGATGCGGTGCCTTCTTCCAGGTCTTGGCGATGACCTTGACAGCTTTCGGCGTGCTGCCACGGGCAGCGAGCAGGCGGCCGGCAATCGCAGCAGCCGGGATCAGATCCGGGGCCAGATTGTGCGCCTCGAGTGCAAGGTTCATGGCGCGCTCAGGATCGCTGTCTTCGCCTGACTGGGCCTGCGCCGTCAATAGGACAGCACGCTTGCGATCCGCTGCCGGTTTCTCGATGTGGCCGTTCTTGCGGGCGGTCACCAGTGTTTCAAGGGCCCCGGCCCAATTGTGCTGCTTGCACTGAATGCCAAGCAACGCTTCGACCGGCCAGGACAGCTTCGGGTTGAGCCGGATCGCACGTTCGGCGAACTGCTGGGCGGCTTCGCGTTCGCCATCCTTCTCGGCTTCAAGGAACAATCCGCGCAGCCCGAGTTGCTCGGTATCGGGCGATGACAGCATCGCTTCAAATATCCGCCGTGCGGTGGTCTGATCACCGGCCAGGCGCGCAGCCTGAGCGCGCAGCAGGTGTGTCATTGGCTCGTTTGGCAGCGATTTGCGCGCCTGGATGGCGTAGCGCGTGGCCAAGGCCCGGTCGCCGGCGCCAATCGCGATCATGCCGCTGGAGAGGGCTTCGAGACCGCGCTTTTCCCGCCGCCGATTGAAGAAATTGCCGATCGATGCCGGGCTTTGCCAGATCCCGCGGAGCGCCGACCACAGCAGGATCGACAGACCAAGCAACATGGCCAGCGCCACGATCGCGTGGAAAACGCTGGTGCGAACCTCGTACCCTTCCCAATTGATCAGCATCTCACCGGGACGATCGGCAAGCCAAGCCAAGCCGGCCGCGAACACAGCAATGACAATCAAGAAAATGACGATACGCAACATGGTCTGGGTCCCACAATTTTAAAACATCGTCCCGCTCACGCGGATAAAACGTTAGCCCGCATAAGGTCGCGGCCTAGCTCTTCTTTTCTGCCGCACCACCGAGGGATGCCTTGAGCTGGTCTTCGATTTTCGCGATCGCACGGTCGACACCTGCCCGGGCAGCCAGCTGCCCCATCCAATCGCGCGCCGGCGTCTTGGCCGCGTCGGGCAATTTCTCCGCGAGTGCCAGAGCGCCGCTCAAATCGCCGTCCTTAAGGTGTTTTTCGATCCGCGCGACGGTGGCTTCGGCGGTCTTTTCCTCGGCGGGCAGGTCCGTGCGCCGCACCTGCACAATCGACTTCGCCGCAGCCAACAGCCGGTTGATGCGAGAATCATCCTTGGGCGCGTTCTGCGCATCGATGATCTTGTAGGCGACCGTATTGAACTGACGGGTCAGCTCCGCGCCGGATGCAACGCCCTTGTCCTTATGCGCATCAAGCGCATCAAAATCGACGGCATTGCCAGCGATCTTCTTGACGTCTGCGAGTTCCGTCTCATAGGGCTGCCCGCGATCGAGCACGCGCTTGAGCTTGGACAGTTCCAACGACAGAACAATACGCTCCGCGTTGGCTTTGCGCGCCGTTTCACTGGCCAGAACCGATCCGAGGTTCTTTTCGATCGTTGCAACCTTCTGGCTTACCGGCGCGATCGCCTGCTGCACGTCACCCGGTCGTGCGACCTTCGCAAGTTCCTGCTTCAACTCGCCTTTCAGGCCATCAAGGTCGACTTTCAGCTGGGCCGATTGTTCGCTGATCGCGCGCGTCGATGCCGCCAATTTGTCGCTCGCGGTCTTGAGCACGGTTGCGCGCTGATCCAACCGGGCCGCGTCGGTTTTAATCTCGGCGACCTCACGGTCGAGCCGCTCAGCGCCGGCAACCGCCTTGGCCGATGCCTCAGCGGTCTTCGCGATACGGCCATCAACCTCGGTCATCAGGCTCTTGCGCAATGTGCCGAGTTGCGTTTTGAGCGAACTCTCAAGGTCGGCAAACTTCGCTGAGAATTTGGCGAGTGAGGCAATCCCCGATGGTTTGCCGTCGCTGGCGGTCGCCGATGACAGCGTCGACATCGTACCTTCGAGTTTCGCCAGACGGGCGCGCAAGGCCGACGTTGTGGCATCATTCGACGGTGCACTGCCTGCCGCGCTCGTGCTGCCCGAAGGCGAAGTGGTACTCGCCTTCTTGACGTCGCTGGTCAAGGTCGCAACCTGCTTGCCAAGCGCATCCAATTCGGCAAGGCGCTTCTGCGTTGCCGAAACCCGCTCTGACAGCTGCGCAACGTCTTGACGCAAGGCGTCATCGCCAGAGGACGATGCCGGTCGCGACTCAAGCGCGGCAAGGCGCTGCTCAAGCGATGCCGGAATCTTTGGTTGCGGTGTCAGGGCAACGCCGAACTGCTGGCCGATCGGTTCGGCGGCAAACAAGGCGATGCCGCCGCCCACGATGCCGGCTGCAAGATGTGACAACGTCGAGGCAAAACCCCCGCCAGAACGCGCCGGCGGCGGCGCAGCGGCTGCTGCCGGCTTCGATCCACCTGGCGGCGGTGTACCTGACGATTTCGCGGTCGAGCCACCGGCACTGGCCGACGCACCGGATTTGGTCTCCGTCGATTTGCTATCAGCAGGTTTTCCGCCGGTCGGTTTGGTCGCAGCCGCCGGCGATGCCGATGAAGACGGCTTATCGGACGATGACGGGGCCGTGCTGGCAGGTCCCTTATTACCGGTCGTCGAAGGTGGCGTGACCGACGCCATTTTCGAAGCCGTTGTCGAGTCGCGTGACGATGTTGAAGGCGATGAAGCAGCGGGCTTGGCAGACGCGGACGCCGCAGTCGTCCCAGCCGTCGGTACCGAGCCACTGCTCGTCGATGTTGCTGTTGATGTGGGTTTGGACGACGCGGAGGCCGCCTGTGCATTGTCCTTGTCGCCCGATTCCTTCCACCCCGGCGCGCCTTTAAGCGTTGAGGATGGTGCGGGCTTGCCACTCGAACCCGACGCCGCGCTGCGCACTTCCGTCGCTTTCAAATCGAGTAGCGGCTTAGGCTTCTTGTCCGCTGACGGCGACGCACTCCCCGTTTTGGCATCCGGCTTACCACCGGCATTGTTGCTCGGGCTGTCTTTCTTATCGGCCATGCTAATAAACCCTCGAACCTCAAACTCTCTGAACGTCGCGTTGATGCGGTCCACAATCAGCTGTCATAGCGATCGGGTCCTCCAGTAACGATGTCGACATTCCTGTCCCTGAAACGATATGCGCTATGTCAATTGTTCTCAGAATGTTCTTGATGCAGTTCCGCAACGACATCAGAAAAACTGACTTTGCAGCATATCCGGTTGATCGCCGCTTCGCCAATTGCGCCCGCTTATCGCACAGATCTCGATGACTGCGCATAGTTTTTGATAACTAAAATGCAGCCTATGCACCTGTCAACGCAAGCATTTCGTCAATATTAGGAGAAGGCGAAGTTTTGATGTTGATGGGTTGCAGAGGCGACAATCTAGACGCAACCGATACCGACAAGCAAAAATGTGTCATTATCCTTGCGTTATCAAGTAATCCTTGTGATTTCACAATAGACACGTAGGCCTCGGCAGTGCGTCCGGATAGCAACATCACACCTTCTATTCGTCCATTTTTAATATTGTGAAGTAGTATGTCGCTCAGTGTCTCCACCTGAGTCGCACGGTATAGTATTGGCTGGAATACCGTGTAGCCGAGAAGTCGTAATTCTTCACACAGATTGTATGCGACATGCTCAGCTGAGAGATGCACGAGTGCGCCATCGTTGATATTGGCAGCATTGATGATCAGGCCAAACAGGGCGCTGGCGTTCGACGGGCCCTCAATGATCGTTTCAAAACCCATCGCTTCCGCAACCTGCGCGGTGCCGCGACCGACGACGAAAAGCGGCATCGATTTGCATGCGGCCTCTTCCGGGCGGCCGGCAAGCGCACGCAAAGCATTGCGGCTGGTCGCGATCAGCGCCTGGGCATCATTGAGCTCAATCGGCTCGTCATCGAACCGTTCGATCCGAAGAAGCGGCTCGAGGCTGACTTCATGGCCCTGAGCGATCAGTTGCGCCCGTAGCTTGCCGGCGTCTTCGAACGGCCTTGTCACCCAGATATGCATGTCGTGCAGGCCCAACTAGAAAAAATCGTCACCGGCCGCGGCACGGAGTTCCTCGGCCGCCTCGATGGCGAGACGAACGGCGGCGGCCGGCTCACCGTCGCGTGCTGCTTTGAGGCAACGGGTGCCGTCAGTCGACAGAATTTCACCACGAAAGCGGAAACCACCGTCGATCAGTTCGCCAAGTCCGGCGATCGGTGTCCGGCACGACCCATCCAGACGGGCGAGGAACGCACGTTCTGCGGTAACGCACAGAGCGGTTTCCTGGTGATTGAGCGGCGCCACGGCGTCGCGCGTTGCGGCATCGCTGGAGCGCACGTGCAGCGCGATCGCGCCCTGCGCCACAGCCGGCAGCATGTCATCCACCGAAACATCGTGGCACAGCGCATCGTTATGGCCGAGCCGGTTGAGACCGGCACGCGCCAGGAATGTCGCATCGGCCACACCACGTGCCAGTTTGTCGAGGCGCGTTTGCACATTGCCGCGAAAATCGACCAACGTTATGCCCGGGTTGACATATTTCGCCTGCGCGCGCCGGCGCAGCGATGACGAGCCAAGACAGGCCCCTTCCGGCATATCACGCACCGAGGCGTATTTGGATGACATGAAGACTTCACGCACGTCCTCGCGCTCCAGGATGGCGGGCAATTCGGTGCCCTCCGGAATGGCTGTCTCGACATCTTTCAGGGAGTGGACAGCAACATCGATCCGTTCGTCGAACAGCGCCTGCTCAATCTCCTTTGTGAACAGGCCCTTGCCACCGACCTCGGACAATGGCCGGTCCTGAATGCGGTCTCCGGACGTCTTGATCTCGATGATCTCGCAGGCGCCAGCCGTTTCGCCGTGCAGCGCGCGCAATTTGTCGGCGACCTCGTGCGCCTGCTTGAGCGCCAGGATTGACCCTCGCGTACCAATTCTGATCATGCCCTGAGCCTTCGTCCATGCATCGCGCGGCAACCGGCCGATCGCAGCTGCATACATGCCTGCATCGCTGAAGGTTGGCAAATCCGCGGCAGCCGTGCAAAACGACGCATGACTTCATGTAGCGACACTGCACAACGCAATGATATCGGACGACGACCCGGCCTTTCGGACCGGTCAGTGATCGTGCTCGGCGTCGAGACGAGTTGTGACGAAACGGCCGTCGCCGTCATCCGGCGCCATAACGATGGACGCGGAGAGATTTTGTCCAACGTGGTGCGCTCGCAGTGGGAGCAGCATCGGCCCTACGGCGGCGTCGTGCCGGAAATTGCGGCGCGGGCGCATATCGAGTGCGTCGCGGACATCGCGCGAGATGCCTTGTCGAAAGCCGATGTCGTGCTCGCCGATGTTGATTGCATCGCCGCGACGGCCGGTCCGGGGTTGATTGGCGGGCTCCTGGTCGGGTTGACGTTTGCGAAATCCATCGCGCTTGCGACAGCCAAGCCGCTCATCGCAATCAACCATCTTGAGGCACACGCGCTCACGGTTGGGCTGACGGATCAGTTGGCACCACCTTATCTGTTGTTGCTGGTTTCCGGCGGACATACGCAGACCGTGCTCGTCCAGGATGTCGCCGAATACCATCGCATCGGTACGACCATCGACGATGCGCTCGGCGAAGCGTTTGACAAGACGGCGAAGATCCTCGATCTCGGCTTTCCCGGCGGCCCGGCTGTTGAGGCTGCGGCCCAGACCGGTGACCCGGAACGTTTCGGACTGCCTCGTCCGCTGCAAGGCAGGCCAGAACCGCATTTCTCGTTTGCCGGCCTCAAGACCGCCGTACGGCGCGAGGCGGAACGTCAACAACCGTTGAGCGATCAGACCATTGCTGATCTGACGGCGAGCTTTGAAGCAGCCGTCTGCGCCAGCGTCATCGACCGGGTGAAGCTGGCGCATCAGCTGGCCACGGTGCGGGTTGGGGCGCAGGTCGAGCCGAAGGACGAGGCGGCGCAACCATTGCCGATTGTCGTCGCCGGCGGCGTCGCGGCCAATCAGCGTCTGCGTGGTGACCTCAAGAGATTTGCAGCGGCGATCGGTGCGCGTGCGGTGTTTCCGCCCATCGGGTTGTGCACCGACAATGGTGCAATGATCGCCTGGGCGGGCGCCGAACGGTTTATTCGCGGCTATCAAAGCAGCATGGATGTGACAGCGCGCGCGCGATGGCCGCTCGACGAAAACGCAGCACCGATCATCGGGTCCGGCCGACAAGGCCCGAAAGCCTGAACGACAGACATAAGCGAGAGGAAGCAGATGGCATATCGGAAAATTGCCGTCGTCGGCGGCGGCGCATGGGGGACGGCGCTGGCGCACGTTCTGGCTCTGCAGGGGCTTGAAGTCGCGATCTGGGCGCATGAGGCGGAAACCGTTCGCGAAATCCGTGAGCACCGGACAAACTCGGTGTTCCTGCCGGGAATCTCGCTGCCACAGGATCTCGTGGCAACAAGCGACTATGCAGATCTGGCCGACACGGATCTTTGCCTGCTGGTGCCACCCGCACAGCACCTCGGCACGATCGCGGGTCAACTCAAGGAGCACCTGCCGGCTGCAACGCCATGGGTGATCTGCTCGAAGGGAATTGAGCAGTCGAGCGGCCGATTGCTCGCAGAAGTGTTGGCCGATGCCGTGCCAGACGCCACCATTGCCGCGCTTTCCGGGCCGAGCTTTGCCAGCGACGTCGCCCGCGGCCTGCCGGCCGCCCTCACGGTCGCCTGTGCCGACGAGGCCACCGGCGAGGCGATCGCGCGCGCGCTCGGGTCGCGGACCATGCGGCTTTACTGGACGCACGATGTGGTCGGCGTGCAGTTAGGCGGCGCGATCAAGAACGTGCTCGCCATCGCAGCCGGCATCGTCGATGGCAAACAGCTCGGCGCGAGTGCCCATGCCGCGCTCGTCACCCGGGGCTTCGCCGAGATGCACCGCTTTGCGTCAGCTTTTGGCGCCGAGCCGCAGACGATGGCCGGACTTGCAGGGCTTGGCGATCTACTGCTGACCTGCGGCAGCCCGCAGTCGCGCAACATGTCACTCGGCCGCTCGCTCGGGCAAGGCCAGACGCTCACCGACATTCTCGGCAAGCGCCGCGCCGTCACCGAAGGCGTGTTCACAGCCGCTGCGATGGCCAAGGTCGCCGACGAGAAAGGCATCGACGTGCCGATCGCGCGCGCCGTGCATGCCATCGTCGACGGACGAATAAGCGTGGATGACGCCATTCAGGACTTGATGACACGGCCCATCAAACCCGAAAGTGATCGTTCGATTTGAGCCGAATGCGCTCGCAACCGGTAAGCTGACATCCATGACCAAAGCCCCTAAGACGAAGACCTTGGCCAAGAAGAAGACCGCCGCCAAATCGGCGACGCCGAAGAAGAAAGCGGCACCGAAGAAGGCCGCGACGGCCCAAAAGGCAGCGACCGAGAAGAAGGCCGCCCCAGCCAAGAAACCGGCCTCCGCGACGCCGGCACGCAAAGGCAACGAGGTGCTCTACTGGCTGTTCAAATCCGAG
>JAGDYV010000072.1:0-62897 GCA_049116495.1 Hyphomicrobiaceae bacterium
TGATCATCGACTGACCAATCATCGCGCAGCCCCCCATGCCGCCAAACAAACCCGTGATCGTATTGGCAAGGCCTTGCGCCAGACACTCCTGCGAGGCACCGCCACGTTCTTCGGTTAGCTCCCCCACCAGGTTCAACGTCAGCAAGCTTTCGATCAGCCCGATCGCAGCCAAAATCAGCGCGTACGGAAAAATGATCTGCAGCGTTTCAAGGTTTATGGGAACGAGCGGAATATGAAATGCCGGTAATCCACCTTTGATCGACGCCAGGTCGCCAACCCGCGGCACATCAATCCCGAACAGAACGACAATCGCCGCGACGATCGCAATGCCGGCCAGCGGTGCGGGGACCGCGTTGGTGTATTTGGGTGTCCACTGGATAATCACCATCGTCACCACGACAAGCGCCAGCATCATGAACAACGGCCCGCCGCTCATCCAAACCTTGGTACCATCTGGTCCCGCAACCTGGAACTGCGTCAGCTGCGCCATGAAGATCACGATCGCCAGACCGTTGACGAAACCGAGCATGACCGGATGCGGCACCAATCGAATGAACTTGCCAAGCCGCAACGTACCAGCGAGCAACTGCAGCAGCCCCATCAGGACGACTGTCGCGAATAGATATTCGACACCATGCTTTGCGACGAGCGACACCATGACGACTGCAAGCGCGCCGGTGGCGCCGGAAATCATACCTGGCCGTCCGCCCAACACGGCAGTTACCAGACCAACAATAAATGCCGCATAGAGGCCGACCAGCGGATGTACACCGGCGACAAACGCGAATGCGACCGCTTCCGGAACCAACGCAAGCGCGACCGTCAGACCGGCCAGAAGCTCGATCTTTATGCGGTTGGGCGTAAACGTTTCCGCCTGCGCTTCTTTCCAGCCGGCAAGATCGATCCGCTCGGCAAACATCGCAAGCGACAGTTTGGCCATATGTCATTATCCAGTTTTGTGGAATCGGTATGGTGGGTGAGCGTCGCTTCTAGCACATTTTGCTGCACTGCAAAATTTTACCTCCCGCACCGCACAATTCGCCGCGGTTTCTTCATGGTGTCATAAATCAGTTAACAGACAGACATCTGCCGTACGGGCACGATCACGATGTAACGCGGAAAATTTCGCTCGCCACCGGCCAAGGACCGCGAAAACACGCTTGCGCGTACGGCTCGTTCCCCGGCACAATGTGATTGCATACAGGCGAATTCGCGAAAAGGCCCTATCCCATGACCATCCTCACGCAGGAGCAGATCGATGCGTTTTGGCGCGATGGTGTACTCACCGTCGAGAATGCCGTGACGCCGGAGCAACTCGCTGGACTGAAGCGTGATTTTGATACCTGGGTCGAGGAAAGCCGCCAGCAGGCAGAACCCTACGGTGAAACCATCGATGGTCGGCCACGCTTTGATTTGCAGCCCGGCCATTCGGAAGAATCACCGGCGTTACGCCGCGTCCAGGCGCCAACCGAAGTTTCCAATGCCTATTACGAGGCGATGGCGTCCAGCGCCATGACAGAGATGATCGCCGAACTCATCGGGCCTGACGTCAAATTACACCACAGCAAGATCAATTCGAAACTGCCAGGCGCCGCTACGGAAGTGAAGTGGCACCAGGATTTTCCATTTACGCCGCACTCCAACAGCGACGTCATCACAGCATTGCTGA
The DNA here is from genome assembly GCA_049116495.1 of Hyphomicrobiaceae bacterium. Classification (GTDB taxonomy): domain Bacteria; phylum Pseudomonadota; class Alphaproteobacteria; order Rhizobiales; family Hyphomicrobiaceae; genus CAJQQK01. The sequence goes on from JAGDYV010000072.1 coordinate 1,670, forward strand.
TGGTCGACGAAGTGACGCAAGATAATGGTCCGCTTGAAGTCGTACCTGGTTCGCATACCGGCAAGCTGCATTCGATCTGGCAGGACGGCATCTTCACCGGCGCCATAGACGATGCAACAGCTGCCGATATGCAGGCCAACGCCGTGCAATGCATCGGACCGGCCGGCTCCGTCTGCCTGATGCACACGCGTCTCGCCCATGGCTCGGCACCCAACCGATCAAACGATCCGCGGACGCTGTTCATCTGTGTCTATTCTGCCGGTGATGCCGTCGCACTGACGCCCAATCCGGTGCCAACCGAGCACGAGGGCCTTTTCGTGCAAGGTCGTGACCAAGGCAAAATCCGCGCCGAATCCTATCAGATCGAACGCCCGCAATATCCCAAAACGTCTTTTTTCGCTCAGCAATCCTCTGACGAACGCGCCCGAATGTGACCGGCGGCAGCCGACCGAAGAAACAACGCGAGGCCACAATGCTCTATGAAATGCGCACCTACACGACGCCGGCCGGCAAGGCGCCGGTGCTTGCCAACCTTTCCGCAGAGACTGCCCGCGAGATACGCGGTGATGACTATGGCAAGCTTGAAGGTTACTGGGTTACCGAAGTCGGACCGCTCAACAAGTGTATGCACCTATGGTCCTACGATGATCTTCATCATCGCGAGGCGCGCCGCGCCGCTCTCGGCACGAATGAACGTTGGCGCAACGAGTATTTATCGCAAGCTTTGCCCCTGATCCTGCGCCAGGACATCCGGCTGATGACCGCCGCGCGCCCGCTGGCACCGCCCGCCGGCACGGGCAACACCTACGAGTTTCGCTACTACCGTTGCAAGGTCGGCAAAGCTGCTCAATTCACTAAGCTGTTGCTTGAGGCCTTGCCGGGTCGCGAGCGCTTTTCCAAAAACGTGTGTGTTTGGAACACGATGGCTGGTCAGCCCAACGAGGTCTGTCACATGTGGGCCTATGGCAGCCTTGACCGGCGCGCCGAAATCCGGGCAGCCGCTCTCGCCGACGAGGGCTGGCAGGGCCTGCTCGCGAGCGTCCATCCGCTGATCGATGAAATGGACAACATGCTCATCACGCCCTGGACCCAATCGCCGTTGAAGTAACCGGCGACGCGAGATGCCAGCGTTGCAAGTCTAGTCATTGTCGTTGTGACCGGATTTATGCGCCAGGATTAATTCCTGAATCAGGCGGTCAATGATCGCCTGCTTATGGCTGCTCACGCTGACGTTGGCCAAACGATCCGGCAACTCACCCAGGAATTTGAACGCGTCAGCCTCGATGCGAGCCGCAATTGGCACAGTGCGGCGGAGTTTTTCAAGCGGCGTCAACGCACTGGCGTGGACACCTGTCGATTCTGCCTCGATCGTTGCGATCGCCTCGGCCAGTTGAAAACCGACCGCCTTTCGTACATCGTTCAGCACATTCGTCGCAGGCGCCGGCGCGGAAACTGCTGCTCCAAGCGACTGCGCCGGCTGGACCGATTGGGCGTGGTAGCCGGTGCCAGCGCTTCGCTCGGAAAACCCATAGGGCGCGTCGAACTCGGGCGTCGCCGCCCCGATAGTGTCACACAGCAGGTCGTTCGGTGTGGCACCCAGCAGGCTGCAAATCCGCATCATCAGCCGCAAGTCAGGCTCGACTTCGGCACGTTCATAGCGCGTGTAGCGGTTCTCGTCGATTTCGAGCGCTTCCGCGAAGCTCCGCGCCGTCTTGTAGCCGCGCGGAACCCTTATGGCTCGTAAACGCTGTGCAAACCGGTCGCGCACGTCTGAATTTCTCTTATTCATATCGGCTAGCAAAATCGCCGATACAACAACAAAAGTAACGCGAAAATTCGTAAGATAGCAAACGAAATCGCATAAAAAATCTAACAAATTAGACTTTTGTTGCTGCTAACATGAATATTTTATGGCTTTATGAAATATGTATAAACAGAAGAATAATACGCGAATTCAGCAGTTATCCAATCATCTACGCTCACATTAGTTGTATAAGTCTACACAGCGCAACCTTAGAATGCAACGATTGGCTGACGGTGCGCGAGTGCTTTCAATCCAGCGCCGTAGCCGTCCAGCATAATGAACAGCGCCGTGGATGGCGTGCATTCACCGCATCCGCCGCGTTTGCCGGTCGGTCTATACCGACGCATGGATCGCCAACCGCTCCCGATCGATGACGCCCTGCCCGGCCTGCGCACCGCGCTTAAATGCGCCAATCGCGCTGTTCTGGTCGCGCCGCCAGGCGCTGGCAAGACAACGCGCGTCCCGCTTGAGGTGCTCTCGGAGCCGTGGCTTGGCGCGCAAGGCATTATCATGCTGGAACCGCGCCGCCTCGCCGCCCGGGCGGCCGCCCAGCGGCTCGCCGATACACTTGGCGAGAAACTTGGTGCGACGATCGGCCTGAAAGCCCGCTTGATGACGGCAACGTCAGATACCAGCCGCATCAATGTCGTCACCGAGGGCGTTTTTACGCGTATGATCCTCGACGACCCGGAGCTCAGTGGCATCGGCTTGGTGATCTTCGATGAATTCCACGAACGGTCCCTGGATGCAGATTTCGGCCTTGCGCTCGCGCTAGACGCACAGATGGGCCTGCGCGACGACCTGCGCCTGCTGATCATGTCGGCAACGCTCGACGGCGCGCGCATAGCCGAACGCCTTGCGACAGACAACACCGATGCCTGTCCTGTCGTGACCAGCAAAGGCCGGTCGTATCCGGTCAATACGCAATATCTCGGTCGCGGCTCGGACACGCCGCTCGAAACGCAAGTGGTTGCGGCCGCGCGGCGTGGGCTCAGCGAAACCAGCGGCTCGATCCTCGTGTTCCTGCCCGGCCAACGTGAAATCCGCCGCGCCGAGACCGCGCTCGCCGAGCAACTGCCGACGAACGCTGCCATCGTTGCGCCGCTCTACGGCGGCATGGACCGTCACGCGCAGGATGCCGCGATCGCACCACCCCAGCCCGGCACACGCAAAATCATTCTTGCCACGGCGATTGCCGAGACCTCACTGACACTCGACGGCGTCACTGCGGTGATCGATTCGGGCCTGGCGCGTGAACCGCGCTACGACGTCGGTGCCCGTCTGACACGGCTTGCGACGTTGCGCGTTTCGCGCGCCAGCGCCGATCAACGTCGCGGCCGCGCCGGCCGTCTCGGCCCGGGCACCTGTTACCGGCTCTGGGCCGAGCCTGAAACACAAAGCTTGGTGCCGTTCGCAACACCGGAGATCCTGTCGTCGGATCTGACCGGCCTACTGCTGGATTGTGCGGCGTGGGGCGTGACTGATCCGGAATCACTCATCTGGCTCGACCCACCACCGGCGGCCGGGCTTGACGCTGCACGATCTGACCTTGAAGGACTTGCTGCGCTCGATTCACAGGGCCGGATCACACCGTTCGGCCATGCCATCCGCAACCTGCCCTTGCCGCCGACGCTTGCTGCCATGATCTGCAAGGCCGCGCAGCAAAAGACCGGTCGCGCGGCCGCTGAGATCGCCGCACTGCTGGTCGAACGCGGTCTCGGCGGCAATGCCACTGACCTCGACGATCGTCTCGACCGGTTCCGCCGCGACCGGGGCCAGCGCGCCCGCGCGATGCGCGACATGGCAACCCGCTGGGCGCGCGCCGCCGAGCGGGCGATGGCAGCTCTGCCAGCCGGCTCAGCCGCCAAAACCAACCTGTCGACGGCTGCCATTCTGCTGCTCGCCTATCCCGACCGCATCGCCAAGTCTCGTGGCCCTGCCCGCAGTACGGGAACGCCCTACCTGCTTGCCGGTGGCAGCGGCGGCGTGCTTGCCGAAGGCGATCCACTTACCGGCACACCGTATCTCGTCGTTGCTGACCTGCAAGGTGCCGCCCGGGCCGGCCGCATCACAGCTGCCGCCGCGATCACCGAAGCCGAACTCGTGCGTATCGCCAGCGACCGGATCTCGGACAAGATCGACCTCCGTTTCGACCGCAGCAGCCTTTCGTTGCAGGCGAGACGCCAGCGCCGGCTCGACGCGCTCGTTCTTGACAGCGACACGGTTTCGCTACCGCCGTCAGACGCAACAGTCGAGGCCCTTGCGACGGGGCTCGCGGCGGCAGGCCTTCATGTGCTGCCCTGGTCCAAATCTCAGCTTCAGTTGCGCGCCCGCGTCGCCTTTCTCGCTCAATCGGAGCCGGACAATTGGCCGGACCTGACGGATGCGGCCCTCGCAGCTGACATCACAACCTGGCTGGCACCGTTCCTTGCCGGCAAGACCGCCGTTGCCGCAATCACTGCTGATGATCTCGGCAACGGACTCAGCCTGCTGCTCGACTGGTCTGCACGCCAAATCCTAGACCAGCGCGCGCCAACCCATTTCACGGCGCCTACCGGCAATCACCACGCCATCGCCTACGACGGAGAACACGCGCCGAGCGTTGCTCTGCGCGCGCAGGAGCTGTTCGGGCTCAAGACACATCCGGCGATCGACAACGGCCGCCTGCCGCTCACCCTGTTCCTGCTCTCGCCTGCCGGGCGGCCGATCCAGGTGACACGCGACTTGCCGCAGTTCTGGACCGGCTCATGGGCCGATGTGCGCGCTAACTTGCGCGGGCGCTACCCGAAACATCCCTGGCCTGAAAACCCGGCCAATGCAGAACCAACCGCCCGCGCCAAAAGACGAGGGGAATAGTATGGTTTTCACCATTTTGACTATTAAGTCTGCCGACGCATACCTGCTGGTCACCGCCCGCCGACGATTTGGGCCATTTCGGGCAATTGCCCGCATCCCCGGCCTCTCCCGTACCACGCTCTTGTGAAACCTGCCCACACCCCCAAAGTTACCACTTCCAGCCCCTCTTCACTGGTGCTAATCACTGCTCATGACCGATCTCTCAAAAATTCGCAATTTCTCGATCATTGCGCACATCGACCACGGTAAATCGACGCTTGCAGACCGCCTCATTCAGCACTGCGGCAGCGTTGCCGATCGCGACATGAAAGAGCAGTTGCTCGACAACATGGACATCGAGCGCGAGCGCGGCATCACCATCAAGGCGCAGACCGTCAGGCTCGACTACCGTCATTCCGACGGCGAAGTCTATCAGCTCAACTTGATGGACACGCCCGGCCACGTCGATTTCGCCTACGAAGTGTCGCGCTCACTCAGCGCCTGCGAAGGCTCGATCCTGGTTGTCGATGCCAGCCAGGGCGTCGAGGCACAGACGCTTGCCAACGTCTATCAGGCGCTCGACCACGACCACGAAATCATCCCTGTGCTCAACAAGGTCGATCTGCCGGCTGCCGACATCGACAACGCCAAGCAGCAGATCGAGGACGTCATCGGCATCGATGCCTCGGACGCTGTCGCCGTCTCGGCCAAGACCGGGCTCAACATCGGCGCCGTGCTGGAGGCGATCTGCGACCGCCTGCCTCCGCCCACCGGCGAACGCGACAAGCCGCTCAAAGCGATGCTGGTCGATAGCTGGTACGACACCTATCTCGGCGTCGTCGTGCTTGTGCGCGTGATCGATGGCACCCTCAAGAAGGGCCAGCGCATTAAATTGATGTCGACCGACACGACACACTTGATCGAGCGCGTCGGCATCTTCCGGCCGGCGCAGGAAATGCTCAGCGAACTCGGCCCCGGCGAAGTTGGCTTCTTTACCGCCGCGATCAAGGAAGTCGCCGACACCCGCGTCGGCGACACCATTACGGACGAAAAGAAGCCAACAACTGAGGCGCTGCCCGGCTTCAAGCCAGCGCAACCGGTGGTGTTCTGCGGCTTGTTCCCGGTCGATGCCGCCGACTTCGAAGATCTGCGCGCCGCGATGGGCCGCCTGCGCCTCAACGATGCAAGTTTCTCGTTCGAGATGGAAACCTCGGCAGCGCTCGGCTTTGGCTTCCGCTGTGGCTTCCTCGGCCTGTTGCATCTCGAGATCATCACTGAGCGTCTCGATCGCGAGTTCAACCTCGACCTGATCACTACGGCGCCGAGCGTCGTCTATCACTTGTATATGAACGACGGCAAAAAGATCGAGATGCACAACCCGGCCGACATGCCGGACCCGTCACAGATCGACCGTCTTGAGGAACCGTGGATCGAGGCGACCATCATGGTGCCCGATGACTATCTCGGCGCCGTTCTCAAACTGTGCCAGGACCGGCGCGGGCGCCAGAAACAGCTGACCTACGCCGGCTCACGCGCGATGGCGGTTTACGAGCTGCCACTCAACGAGGTGGTTTTCGATTTCTACGACCGCCTGAAATCGATCAGCCGCGGCTACGCGTCGTTCGATTATCAGATGATCGGCTACGAACCCGAAGACCTCGTCAAGATGTCGATCCTGGTGAATGCCGAGCCGGTCGATGCGCTGTCCTTGATCGTACACCGCGCGCGCGCTGATGGTCGTGGCCGCGTCATGTGCGAAAAGCTCAAGGAACTGATCCCGCAACACCTCTTCAAGATCCCGATCCAGGCCGCGATCGGCGGGCGCATCATCGCGCGCGAAACGATCTCGGCGCTGCGCAAGGACGTTATCGCCAAGTGCTACGGCGGCGACATCTCACGCAAGCGCAAGCTGCTCGACAAGCAGAAGGCGGGCAAGAAAAAGATGCGCCAATTCGGCAAGGTCGACATCCCGCAAGAGGCGTTTATCGCGGCGCTCAGGATGGGGGATAGTTGATCGGCGAGTTGGGGTGTGGGGTGCGACTAGGACGGGCCGGCGTGAAACCGGATCAGGTGAAGCCGTAGAAGGTGTCCGGCATGTCCCCAATCTGCATTGTCAGACATTCTGCCGCTTCGCACTGAAAAACGTGGCGCTTACCGAAGGCGACGGGACGGACGGGAATCGACAAGTCCGGCCGGTGCGAACAGTCGGAGTCGTTGCCCCTTCACCGCTCACTTTCAGCCCTCCAATGCGCGGCACAATTTGCTCTAAAGACGCCCTCTAGGATGACCCAGGGCCGGGCGGGGCGACGCACGCCGTGCACGCAAGATACATTTGACGAAACGCAAGGCTCACGACTGTGAATACCGTCCGTGCGTTCAAGCGGTCAGGCTTCAAGTGGCCAAAACCTGTCGCATATCGCGGCCTCAGACTGGTGCAATCCGCAAGCTAGTGAAATCGTCCGGAGCGGTTCGATTATGAGTTATCTTCGTTCATGGAAACCAAACCGCGTTGTGTATCATCCGTGAAAGCCTACGCAGCTTGTGGATCACGGGTCGCCATTCGTGAGAAACAAAAAGATTGTTCGTCGCAGGCAACGACCTCGCTTCCGCTCAATCCGGCCAATTCTCATTCGAAGTTCACTCGATCTTTTACGGAGCGCCCCTCACTCGTCCCCCGGCACACCATAAGACGGCGCGACACTCGGATTGAGCGCGCGTTGGACGTAGGCCTCCAGTTGCGGTTTGTAGACATCCCATGCGGTGGCAACGGCTTCGATCGGGCACTCCTCCGTCCAGTCGCACCTGAGATCTGCGACCGGCCAGCTGACGGCGTCGACCAGCTTCAGCCCGGCCGAGTGGACCGGGCCGGCCTCGCCGCCCGCCGCCAGGCCGGCACGCATGGCCGCGATCAGGCGGTCGCCGAGAAACCCGGTGGATCCGAGAAAGCCATTGACGATCGCCTGCGGCACGTCCTCGTTGGCGAGCAGGTTGCCGCCCGACGCGACATTGTCCGCCTGCGCTGCGGTGAAGATGCCGAGTGAGTTCGCGCCCGAATGGATGGCCGTTCCGCCGGCAACGTCGACCGCCAGCACCTGACGGTATTCGAGGAATTCCTTGTGCTGTTGGATGTGTGCGATCGCCTCGACAGCACTCATGCCCTGCGCCATCAGATCCAGCCCGAGCGGGCCCAACGTCGGATCCGTGACGTTCTGCGTGGCCACTGCGCCAACACCGGCGCGGGCATAGGAGCAGCGTGCGGCCACCGCCGGCGACGACGACGATATCGCGACACCGAACATGCCGGTTTCAGCACAGCGGGCAACAAGTGAAAAGGTCATGATCCATCAATCCGGTATGACGGCGGTGCCGTCGATTTCAACAAGCCACTCGGGCCGGGCTAACGCCTGCACCACCAGTCCCGTCGACACCGGATGCACGCCTTTTATATATTCGCCCATCGTCCGGTACACCGCCTCTCGGTGGCGCACGTCGGTGACGTAGACGACGACCTTGACGAGATGCTCCATGCCTCCGCCGGCCTCTTCGATCAGCTGCTGGATGTTCTGCATCACCTTGTGCGTCTGTGCGACCGGATCATGACTGTCGATGCTCTTGGCGTCGTCGAGGTTCTGCGGGCACTGGCCGCGGAGCCACACGGTGCGCCCGCCCCGCGTCACCACCGCCTGGCACAGATCGTTGTCGAGGTTCTGCTCTGGGTAAGTATCCTTGGTGTTGAACTTTCGCAGGCGGGTGTGGGCCATGTGGATCTCCGTCGGATTGGCGGTACGTATCACTGCCACGATTTCATACCAGACCGCTGTTCTTTGCAATCTAGGCGTTGTGGCGCGGTGCGTCTAAGATGACAGCAGAGCAGGCCGGCGATCCGGCGAACACCGGAACCGCCGCGGAAGGACGTTGAGATGCCACCTGAGAAAATTGAGACGCTGGTTGTCGGCGGCGGTCAGGCCGGCCTCGCGATGAGCGCGCACCTCAGCAACAACGATCTGCCGCACCTCGTCCTTGAACGCGGCCGTATCGCCGAACGCTGGCGCTCGGCGCGATGGGACTCGCTGGTTGCCAACGGCCCCGCCTGGCACGATCGCTTTCCGGAGATGGAATTCGCCGACACCGACCCCGACGCCTTTCCTGGCAAAGAGGCTGTCGCCGACTATTTCGCTGCCTACGCCGAGCAGATATCAGCCCCCGTTCGCTGCGGTGTCGAGGTGACGCGCGTGCGGCGTAACGACGACGGGCCCGGCTTCCGCGTCGAGACTTCCGACGGCGTTATCGAAGCGACCTATATCGTCGCCGCCACCGGCCCCTTCCAGAAACCGGTCATCCCAACCGTCATTCCCGAACAAGCCGGCGTCATGCAGTTGCACTCGAACGCCTACCGCAATCCCGCGCAACTGCCGGAAGGCGCTACCCTGGTGATTGGCTCTGGCGCCTCGGGCGTGCAGATCGCTGACGAGCTTGAGCGTGCCGGCCGCCGCGTCTATCTCTCGGTCGGACCGCACCACCGACCGCCACGCAGCTACCGTGGCCGTGACTACGTCTGGTGGCTCGGCGTGCTGGGCAAATGGGATATCGCCGCTATCGAACCGGGCACGGAGCATATCTCGATCTCGGTGAGCGGTGCACATGGCGGCCATACGGTCGACTTTCGCCAACTCGCGGCGCAGGGCATCACGCTGGTTGGCATGACGCAATCTTACAAGGACGGCGCCCTCCACTTCGCACCCGACCTCTGCCAAAATATCGCGCATGGCGACGCCAACTACCTGTCCGTGCTCGATGAAGCCGATGCCTTCGCGGCGCGCCACGTCCTCGACCTGCCCGACGAACCCGAGGCACGCGTGTTCCTGCCCGATCCGCCTTGCATGACCGATCCCCTTCTCGAACTCAATCTGTCAGATGCCGGCATCAACGCGATCGTCTGGGCAACGGGCTATGCGGTTGACTTCCGTTGGCTGCAGGTTGACACGCTCGATGCCCAGGGCCGTCCGATCCACCAACGCGGCGTGTCGCCGGAACCGGGCATCTACTTCCTCGGGCTGCCGTGGCTGTCACGGCGGGGCTCATCTTTCATCTGGGGCGTGTGGCATGACGCCCGCTACCTCGCCGACCAGATCGCGATCCAGCACCAATATATGGCGTATCACGAAGCCGTGCAGGATAGGGCGACGCGATGAACCGTCGGTGAACTGCGCGATCGGCCATCAGATGCCTGCCCCGGTCTGCTTGATCCGCGCCCTCACGACCTTGCCAGCAGCCGACCTCTCGCACTAATCTGCGCAGCCGCAGCAAGCCATTCCTTCATATCGACCGCACGCACTGCCGCCGTCCATCCGCGCTGAACATCATCAGGAAACACTTCAATGACAAAACAATTCCAGTCCACCGGCGTTGGCTCGATGCCGAAACCTGCTTGGCTGATGGAGCAGTTGCCGCTCAACGCGAAGGGCAAACAGGTGCACGGCAAAGGCGCCGACTGGCATTTCTCCGACGATTTGCTTGAAATGGCGCTGGATGACGCAACACGCGTGACCATTCACGATCAAGAGCATGCCGGCCTCGACATCGTCTGCGATGGCGAACAGCGACGGACATCCTATCTCACCTATATCACGTCCCGCCTCGACGGCTTCGATTACGAAACACTGGCGGAGAAATGGACGCGCAACAACCGCCGCCTCGCCGAAGTCGGCCGCTGTGTCGGGCCGGTCCGGCGCAGCAAACCGATGTTGACGCGCGATGCAGAGTTCATGCTGGCCGAAACTGATCTGCCGGTAAAGATGACGTTGCCTGGCCCGATGACGGTGGTTGATTCGACGGCGGACGAGCACTACGGCGATGAAGCCACGATGGCGATGGAAGTTGCCGAAGCGCTCAATGCGGAAGCACGTGAACTCGAAGCGCTCGGTGTGGCTGTCATCCAGTTCGATGAGCCGGTTTTCAGCAGGTATCCGGATAAGGTCAAGGAGTGGGGCATTACCGCACTGGACCGCTGCCTTGAGGGCATCACCAAAGCCCAGACCGCTGCGCACATCTGTTACAGCTACCCGATGCCGGGCGTGCCGCGGCCGATCGTCGACAGCTATCCCGTTATCCTCGAGGCCTTGGAAAAATCGAAAATCGATCAGCTGGCACTTGAGTTTGAAGCATCGGAACTTGATCCCGAACTGCTGCGTCTGTGCCCATCGAAGACAGTAATGTTCGGCTGCATCGACAATGGCACGCACGACATCGAGACGCCGGAATACGTCGCCAGCAAACTCCTCGCTGCAGCAAAGCACATGCCGGCCGAGCAGATCCAGGCCGCACCGGACTGTGGACTTGTCCCGCTTCCGCTCAACATTGCCCGCGCCAAACTCAGGACGATGGTCGAAGGCGCCCGGCTGGCACGCAAGAAACACGGCAAGTAGGCCGCCCCAGGCCGCGGACCGACGCACTGCCAGGTATTAATGTTGGTCCGCCTCTGCGGGCTAGCATCAAGGCGGCAAATTGCGCCGAGAAACGAATCCGTTGACGCCGCTGGATGTGCCCCTTGGCAAGATCAGCGGAAATGTCCGTACTGTACCATCACGTATCGCCTCGTTGCCCGCCCCTCTTTCGTTGATCGGAAAAGTGACCTCCCAAAAGCGAAGGCGCGCGCGTAAGACCTCGCGCTGACCGCGCCAGCAGCTGACGAAAAGGGGCCATTGTTGGCCGCATACCTCACACTTTTACCGTGCGCCGTTGCGGCCTTCGCCGTGTTGGCCTTGCGGCTGAGCGTCTTGACCGCAGCCATCTTAGCGCTCGGCACGGCCCTGGCCCTATGGGTGCTTGGCATTTTCTCCGCGGCCGAACCGGGGCAGCTCAGCCGCGCTCTGGTTGATGCAGTCGTGCTCGAAATGCTCGTTGGATTTGTCGTTTTTCCCGGCATCTTATTCGTTGAGGCAACCACGCGCAACGGCGGCCTGAACGCTCTCATCCGATCGATTGAGTCGCTCAGCCTGGCGCCGCCGCGGGCAGTCATCATGATTGCTGTTGGCATCGGCGTCATGATGGAATCGTTGACCGGCTACGGCGTGTCGATGTTCGTGACGATCCCTCTCCTGCTCAAAGTCGTGGATCGGGAACGTGCGATTTTTCTCGCATTGATTGGCATGAGCCTGATGTCGTGGGGCGCCCTGTCCGTTTCCGCACTACTTGGCGCCCAGCTTGCAGGATTGCCATCATCCGACCTTGCCGCTGCCATCTTGACCACCAGCGGGCCGGTCGCCGCGACGCTGCCCGTGCTCTGTCTCCTGTTTGTCCAAAGGGCAAACTTCAAGGACGTAATCTTTGCATTGTTCGCCGGCGGCGTCCTGGTTGTCGGGATCGCTGTGACGTCGCGTTGGATCGGCGTGGAAGTGGCCGGCGTCGGCGGTGGCCTGGCCGTTATTATCCTGTCCTTCGCTTTTTCATCTTCCAGGCGCGGCCTGACCGAGATGCTCCTGACGCGCGAAATCCTGCCCTATGGACTGCTGATCATCGTTGTTGTTTTGCAGAAACTGATCGTGTCCTATTTGAGCGCCACCGGATTTAACTTGGCGATTGCAACGGGTCGGGTTTCCTTCGATGTGCTTGCATCGCCAGGCATTGCTCTGCTGATGGCTGCTCTGGTTGCAGCCATCGCGCAACCAGCGAGCCGATCCGCGTCGAAGGGCCCATCGCTGTTGCGTCACACGACGACGAAAGCCTGGCGCGCGCTGGCCAGCATTTTTCTGTTCTTACTGGTCGCACGAGTGTTGGTCGAAATCGGAAGCATCAGTGCGCTCGCCGGAACATTGTCGCAGTTCGGGCCCTATGCCTCTGCGGCGTTGGTCACGGCATTGGGCGGCGTCGGATCCTACATCACGGGCAGTGGCACGGCCTCGAATGCTCTTTTCATGCCAAGCGCGGCGGCCACCGGGCATAGCCTCGACTTTCCGACATTGTTTGCAGCGCTCCAGCATAGCGGAGCGGCACATATTGGCGTGGCGTCATTGCCGATCATTGCCATCCTTCTGGCAGCCTTGCCAGACAGGCAGGACAACGACGAGCGTACGGCGATGCGCATGGCGGTCGGGTTGGCGTTGCTGTGGCTCGTGCTTATCATGGCAAGTGGTGCCGTGCAGATCGCAATGGCAACCTGATCGAAACTGCTCAGATTGATTTTAAATTGGCGCTTCCATCGCTTGTGCCGAGCCCGCAATTACTCATCCTGGAAATGCTTGAAAGTATAAGCCGCGCTTCGATAGCCGTTGAGCCCCATCGCCTGACGAAGATCCTTGGTCGTCTTTAGCACCATCGGCTCAACCGGAATGCCGCACGCATTGGCGATGCGATCATTCATCGAAAAAGTGGCGGCAACCGCTGCAACACCGGCAATTGATTCACCGCCCAGGACGGTCGCCAACGCATCGCGGGCACGATCAAGCACACCGCGATCGGTGCCCAGCAGTGCATCGGCAAAGTCCAGCAATTGGCGGCCTCCAACGACACCGGGATCCTGTGCCGGATCAACCAGCGCCATTGGATTGACGTCAATATTTGTCGCGCGTCCACTCTCACGGAGGAACCTGGCATGGCTGGTGGTTCAGAAAAAACACTCGTTGATCGCCGAAACTCTTCCGGCAACAACCTCGGCTTGCGCACGTGTGACACCGTTGTGATGCTGATGGTCTGGCACCAGCACCTTGCTCATCGGCATGTACTGGACTTCCTCCAATTCAAGATGATCGCTCAATTCACCCGGCACCAGACTGAGCGCGCGCATGATATAGGGCTGCCATTTGCCACCATAAAGCACTTCTGCGTCGTGCCCGCCTTCCGGTGCGTTGGGTACGGTCGGCACGATGGCATGTTCGCGGACGGCCGCTTGCGGTCGCACGCCGCTCGGCTGACCAGCACGCGCCGTCGGCAGCGGCTGCAGCGGCGAACCGATGCCACGTGCAAAAATATCGAGGTTCACAACGCGCGAAACGATGCCAACGATCTCGACATACTCTTCGTCGGACAGGCCTTCGCTGCGAGCCGCATCACATGCCGCCTCGTCGACGTCCTTCGGCGATACGGCGAGTTTTCCGATAAACGCCCTGACGGTTTCCGGCAAGGTCACATCCGCCGCCGGCACGCCGCCTGCCGGCGCCTCCATCACGCCGGCCTCGACACCGGCCAGACGTACCTCGCTGGCAACGGCCAGGCGCTGCGCCCCGCTGCCCCATGTCCCGGGTGAACCTAGGTCTGCGAGTTGGGCTCGATGAACCTCGGCGAGATCTTCGCGAACGTCGAACGCCGCGGACTTGTAGAACGGCGTAGGCTCGTCAATGGACAATGGCGCGTCTCCCTTGCTCGCGCCATGCTATCGCGCGACGCACAAATATCAAGTATGGCGGCGCCCCATGGCATCCGGCATCGCAATGCTCTTACGCGATTCCCCGAGTCCTTTGCTGACAAGGCCGCTACTGCGTTATGCAGGCCGGTTGTGCACGGTTGCACATGGTGCATACGTCAGCTGCGGGCTAATATGACATCGTATTGTTCGAGTTGGAGGATGAAGAATGAAAGTAATTCACATTGCGATTGTTGCCGGGTCGGTCATTGCTGCGCTGGCGACTCCGGGCCTCGCTGCGGATAGCAAAATGAGCTTCTTTATCACGAGTGTCAGCGGTGGAAAGGGTGGCGATCTCGGCGGCCTTGCTGGCGCGGACGCGCATTGCTCAAAACTGGCCAAAGCAGCAGGCGTCAGCGGCAAGACATGGCGCGCCTACCTCAGCACTACGATGGTGATCGACAGGAGCAAAGGGCGGCCATACAAAATCACGGCCGGTGTCAATGCCAGAGACCGTATCGGCAAGGGCCCCTGGTACAATTCCAAAGGCCAACTCATCGCCAAAGACGTTGACGAGCTGCATTCTGCAAATGCCAAAATCGACAAGCAAACCGGCCTCGACGAAAACGGAAACGTTGTCAACGCGCGTGGCGACAAACCGAACAAACATGACATTTTGACAGGTTCGGACCCGCAGGGCCGCTACTCGACCGCAGGCGGTGACACGACGTGTGGCAACTGGACCAAAAGCGGCAAAGGTTCCGCGATTGTCGGCCATCACGACCGAGCCGGTCTCAACAAGGCCTGGAATATGCTGTCGTGGAATTCAGCCCATGGCTCACGCGGTTGCGGCGAGGCTGACCTGCCCAAAACAGGCGGCGCAGGGCTGTTTTACTGCTTTTCGGCCAACTAAGCCTTGAGAGGACGTCCGCGCGCCCCCATTTGCCGTGCTAACACGATGTGCCACGACTTTGGTGGAACTGACCGCGCGGCCGCTCCGGCTCGCGCTTGCCAGGAGGACTCTACATGACGACTGACCTGTTCAACCGCCGTAAACTCCTCGCCGCTGGCGGCTCCGTTTTGGCAACCGGGGTTTTCGGCGGCGTCTCAAGTCTGGTTGTACCCGCCAGCGCGAAAGGCCTCGCCCCGACGCCATCGATGCGCGGTGGGGCGAACAACTACCAACGTGGCGCCAAGATCGTAGATCGGATCGGCGGCGGCGGTTTTTGGATGTCCGGAACCGTGCGCCGCGCAGGCGATGGCGCTCCGCTGCCGGGTCAACGCATCCAAATCTGGGCTCACACCACCGAGGGCTATGAAAGCGACCCGCAAAGTCATGGCGCCACGCTCACCAACGCGAAGGGCGAGTTCCGTCTTGAGATGCCGCAGATCGTCCCCGCCTTCGGCCAGCCACACGGACACCTCGCCTACGACAGTGGCGACTTCAAAACCGTGTTTCTGCGTCCCGTGATGCCAAGTTCAAAAGACACCAGCCTTGAGGCGCACTTCGTCCTTCAGCCGGTCTGACCACGTTGCGTTCAAGGACGATGCGATTGGCCGGAAAGAAGCTGGTGTGGGCGATTGTGATCTGGGCCGCGCTGGCGGCCGCCGTTGCGTTGCCGGTCGCGGCTGCAGCCGCAAGCCCACTGCTCGCCTGGCGCGATCCGATCTATATCACAGCTGGTTTTGCAGGCGTGATCGCGCTCGGCCTCATGCTCGTTCAGCCAATATTGATTGGCGGATACCTGCCGGGACTGACGGCCTATCGTGGGCGCCGTGTCCATCTCTGGGTCGGTGGTTCGCTGGTCATTGCGGTGGTGATCCATGTCGGCGGCCTTTGGATCACAAGTTCGCCGGACGTGATTGACGCCCTCCTTTTCGCATCGCCGACGCCGTTCTCTGCCTGGGGCGTGATCGCCATGTGGGCCATTTTCGCTGTCGCGCTGTTGGTTGCCCTGCGCCGACGACTACGCTTGCGGCCACGAACCTTTCGCATTGCTCATACAATGCTTGCTGTCGTGATCGTTATCGGCAGTGTCGTCCATGGCCTGTTGATCGAGGGGACGATGGAGACGATGTCGAAGACCGCGTTGAGTGCGCTGGTTCTGATGGCAACCATCAAAGTCATGACGGACCTACGGGTGTGGGCAAAACGGACGCCGTCGCGTCAGAGCGCTCCCCAAAAGTGAAGCTCGAACGACGCGTGCATCTGGGTCTGGCGAGTTCTATATTGGCTCCGAGAATCCGTAATCGCAAACCTGAGAGAACGACATGGAAGCGGCGGTGAAGTGCCTGCGCATTTTTGCTACGAACGATGGAGAATCTCATTTCGATGAGGTTGAAATTGGAACGAATGCCAAGCAGGTCCATCGCGATGCCGTTGCGTTCGCGATGTCCGGAAAATTTCCAGCGACAGGCCTTCGTTTCACACGGATTCCAGCCGGCGCCCGTGAAGTAAGCTGGCATACGGTGCCAGAACGCGTGCTCACCGTCCGCCTCGGCGGTTCTGCTGAATACGAAACCAGCGATGGAGAAAAGCGGATCGTACCGGCCGGCAGTTTCATTTTGTTTGAAGACACGCATGGCAAGGGACACCGAACCTACCATTCACCCCAAGAACAGACCGTGATGTGGATCAGTCTTCCCAACGGTCTCGATGACCGGTGATAGCCCGGCGGCAACGGAATGGACTCCATCTAAATCTGAAGAGCTCTAGCTGAGATACTTCGCCAAAGTGGCACAGAGTGCAGCACCGGCCTCTTGGTCAACATCCAGGTGTGTCACGACACGAATACGCCTCGCTCCAAACGCCCCAATCTTGATGTTGTTCTGTTCGCAAAGTTGTACGAGCTGACCGGCGTCCGGGGCATCAGGGGTAACATCGAAAATCAAGATGTTCGTATCGACCGGAAGCACGCGTTCAACTTTCGCCAATTGCTGTACTTGCCCAGCCAGCGTATTGGCCAACTTGTGATCATCCGCTAGCCGCTCGACGTTATGATCGAGCGCGTAGAGACACATCGCAGCGAGAACGCCTGACTGACGCATGGCGCCACCCAACTGTTGCTTGACCATCCACGCGCGCTCGATGAAGTCGGACGAGCCGGCCAGCACGGCACCGACCGGCGCGCCAAGGCCTTTGCTGAAATCTATCCAGCAGGAGTCATACATCGCACAATGGTCGGCTGCTTTCGACCGCGATGCGACGACCGCGTTCATGAGCCGGGCACCATCCATGTGAGTGGCCAACCCTGCTGCCTTCGCCACCTCGGCAACGCTGCGGAGCTTATCGACCTCCCATACCGCGCCACCTGCCATGTTGGCTGTCTGTTCAACACACAGCAGTCGACTTCGCGGCGTGTATCGCGAGCCGCCCGAAATTGCCGCGCCGACCTGGTCAGGCGCCAACGTTCCGCGCTCACCGTCCAAAGCCTTGATCATCGCTCCACTAAACGCCGCAGGCGCGCCGCCTTCGAAATTGACGATATGGCAGGACCGTTCGCAAATCACCTCCTCGCCCGGCCGGATATGCACGTTGATCGCGATCTCGTTGCACATGGTTCCAGATGGCAGGAAAACGGCACCTTCTTTGCCGAGAAGATCCGCGACGCGTTCGCACAACAGATTTGTTGTCTTGTCTTCGTCCTTCTGTTCATCGCCAACATCCGCCCTGAGCACGGCTTCCCGCATCGCGAACGACGGCTTGGTTTTCGTATCTGAGTAGAAGTCGTGCATGGAAATGGTGTTCTTTGGTTCTTGTCGCTGCGGCCACGTGCACTCTAGCCCTGCAGCCGACGCGAAACCAGCTGGATCGCAACGTCTGCGTTTCAGTTTGTGGTTCGGAGTGGCGTTACGCAGCGATCCGGCAAGTCGGCAAGGACACTTCAGAGGCGGTTGTGTTAGAATGAATCGATGGATAACAACCCTCAAGCACTATTGTTCCAACCGCTCGAGTTGCCCTGCGGTGTCGTGCTGAAGAACCGCATAGCCAAGTCAGCCATGTCCGACTCGCTTGGTGATGGGTGCGGCAACCCGACAGAAGCGCAACTGAGACTTTACGAGCGATGGGCTGAAGGCGGATTGGCCCTTTCCGTTATAGGCGAGGTTCAGGGCGATCCGAGGTTTGCCGAGAAACCCGGCAATCTTGTGCTTCGTCCCGATTCTGACCTTTCTGCATTTGAGGCGTTGGCGCAAAGAGGATCAACTAACGGCGCTCAATTGTGGCTTCAGCTCGGGCATGCCGGTGCAATGGCGCATCCACCGATCAGTGATCCGAAAGGACCGAGCGCCATCGACATTCCTGGCCTGACCTGCACGGCATTGGAGAGAGAAGAGATCCTCGCAATTCCATCTGAATTTGCTCGGACGGCTGGCCTTGCAAAGAATCTCGGTTTTGGCGGCGTTCAGATCCACGCGGCGCACGGGTTCTTGCTCAGCCAGTTTCTTTCACCACTGTTCAACAAGCGTGACGACGAATTCGGCGGCTCTATTGAGTCAAGAATGCGACTGGCATTGGATGTTGTTGATGAAGTGCGTAACGCGGTTGGCCCTGGATTTCCGATCGGGATCAAGCTGAACGCAACGGACCAACTGGAAGGTGGCTTTGGTGAACAGGAAGCCGCTAAGGTAATCGCCGCTTTGGATCGGACAGGCGTCGATTTGATTGACATCAGTGGCGGGACATATTTCCCCGGTGCAAAATCGGCATCCGACAGCTCAGGTGGCGGCCCATATTTTCTGAAATTCGCCGAGCACGCACGGCAACTGACGACAAAGCCACTGATGCTCACCGGCGGTTTCAAGACGTTGTCGCAGGCGGTCGACGCAGTTGGCGGCCGCTGCGTGGATATAGTTGGCCTTGCCCGCGCGTTGGCGATCGACCCGCAACTTCCAAACAACTGGAGCACAGGGGCCGCGACGGCACCTGAATTTCCAAGATTCCAAAACCCGCCAGAAGGCGGCGTAACGGCTTGGTTCACCATGCGGTTGACAGAGTTAGGTGAGGACCGCGAACTCTCGGATGCGACCCGATTAGAAGCGGCAATCAAGGACTATGACGAACGAGACTTGAGGCGCGTTACAGAATGGAATGCGCATTTTGAATCGTGATAAGCTTGGTATTCCGTCACGCAGCCTGAGATCACGCCTCAAGCTTGCGGCAAATGCAGACTAGCCTCCATGTGCTCCGAAACGGTAGACCCGTCGGTGAAACTCATTTCTCAAGATTGTCCACGATCACGGGTGCATCGAAGAAAGTGATCACCGGAGCGGCACCGTATTTATCCGTAACCATCGCCCGCCAATCATCGGTATAGGTCGCCTCCGCATCGGCGCGGCTTTCCCAGAAATATAAGGCGCCGACGGTCATGCCGTCTTCCGAGCGCGTATACATTTTCTTTTGGAGCCCCTGGCGGCCCTTGTATTTCGGTGCGGTGCTGCGGAAAATTTCGGTGACGTCCTCAAGCGAAATCGGTTCGGAACGTGGAAATCTGACCTGGGCGATAATCATGGGCGGTGGTTCCTGGTGCACTGAGGGGCATGACGCTATCGCTGCCTGCCCGTCGCCAAACAATTCCGTCTGAATATATCAGGCCGGGAACTGCGGCGTAACCGAAATGATCTGTTCGGCGTGAGCCCTTCCAGGCACGAACCTGGCTGGAAGTGGAAACTTTGCAGCCTGCTTCCGAGGACATGGCCTCGCAGGGCGAATAACATCTGATGGATTGTCACGCGCCATGTCCCGGTGCGATAATCGCTGCAACCACATCACCCAAAAGACGCCGCCCCGAAAGACGCTGCAAGGACCACTGCCATGTCTGATCTGCCGAAATCCGTTGAGATCCATGAAGAAGGGCCGCGAGAAGGCTTCCAGATCGAACCCGGGCCGATCTCGACCGCTGACAAAATCAAGCTCATCGAGGGGCTTGCCGATACCGGCCTCAAACACATTCAGGCGTGCTCCTTCGTCAACCCCAAGCTGGTGCCCGGCTGGGCCGACGCCGAGGATGTCATCGCCGGCTTCACGCCTGTTGACGGCGTTCACTACACGGCGCTTTGGTTCAATAAGCGCGGGCTCGATCGTGCGCTCGCATTCAAGGACAAACTGTCGATCTATGGTTCAATCTCGCTGACGGCGTCCGATGCATTCAGCCGCCAGAACCTTAATCGTGGGCATGCCGAAAACGTGGCCGCCATGCACAAGCAGACCGAAGATCACCAAGCCGCCAGCGTCGACGTTATCCGGATCGGCGTCATGGCCGCGTTTGGCTGCAATTTCGAAGGTGATATTCCGGTCGGCAACGTCCTGAAGGCTGTCGAAGACGGCTATACGATTGCCGATGCGCATGGCGCCAAGATCAAAGTCATTTCGCTCGCTGACACGATGGGCTGGGCCATCCCGCCGCGAATCGAAAAAGTTGTTGGTGCCGTGCGCGAGCGATGGCCGGATGTTGACATCTCGCTACATCTGCACAACACCCGCGGCATCGCCGTCGCCAATGCCCATGCGGCACTCAAGATGGGCGTGCGCAAGTTTGATTCTACCGTCGGCGGGCTGGGCGGTTGCCCGTTCGCCGCGCACAAAGGTGCGGCAGGCAACATCTGCACGGAAGAGCTCGTTCTACTGTGCGAGGAGATGGGTATCGACACGGGTGTCGATCTTGACCGGCTGATCGAGGTTGGCCAGATGGCCGAAGAGATTGTCGGTCATGTCCTGCCGAGCGAGTTGATCCACGCAGGCAGTCTCAACGCCTTCCGCCGTCAGGTCGCATAACCATGGTGACCGGTTTCGAGGTGACCGACGTTTGGCAAGCGCGCGATCGCGGCTTCCAGATGGCGGTCGCTCAGCATCAAGGTCAGGCGATCCACTTCACGGGGCAGGTTGCGTGGGATGCCGCTGAGAACATCGTTGGCGTCGGCGACGTTGAAGCACAGACGCGACAGTGCTTTCGCAATATCGGATGCCTGCTGGACGCTGTCGGAGGCGACTTTATCGACATCGTATCGATCACAACATACTTCACCGATCGTGCGCAGTTGCCCATGATCCAGAAAGTGCGAACAGAATTTCTCCGAGCGGACACGGCGCCAGCCTCCACGTCGGTCATGGTGGCAGGTCTTGGCCACGAGGACTTCCTGGTCGAGTTGACGCCGATCGCCATCGTCCCGTTTGACCGCTACAAACCACCGGCCAGACAGGGAGGCCGACCATGACCGGGTACACCGGCGGCTGCCAGTGCGGCGCGGTCCGCTATACTTGGTCAACTAAGCGTATCACCGCCTATGCGTGTCACTGTCGAGAGTGTCAAAAGCAGTCCGCGTCAGCCTTTGCCATCTCCGTTCCGGCATGGGCGCGCGACCTTGATGTCAGCGGCCCGTTGCAGGCTTACGAGCGCGGAACCGACAGCGGCAGCACAACCAATTGCTGGTTCTGTCAGACCTGCGGCACGCGGATTTATCACCAATCGGCGCGCTCATCCGAGATGGTCACGCTCAAGGGCGGCACGCTCGACAATGCCCTCGAATTGCAGCCGGTCGCGCATCTTTGGGTTTCAAGGCAGCATCGGTGGGTGAGGCTCGCGCCCGACGCCGTCACCTTCAACACCCAGCCTGACGATCTCAAATCCTGGCGCGATGCGCTGCTCGATCAGGCCTAATCCGGAAAACTCAATCACCGATCAGGTGTTCTGTCTTGGCGCCGATGGGGCAATTGTGCCGTCCGCTCGATCGTCGGCTTGGCCACCGCTCGCGCCACACCGTGCGCGGTACACGGGCGATCGTCTCGAAGCAGCGTCCCGAAAAAATAGAACGTTCGCAGAAACATTCTCTGGCCACTACTCGTTGCCGACGTCGCAAGTTTGAACCGCGCAGTAGTGGGGATGCCGAAAAATCGAGACGGCCATGTCCTGGAGCAATACGCGAGTTTACCCTTTGCCAACCATGATTTCCGATCAGTGGCCGGTGGCTGCGCGCGACAACCAGAAAATAGGAATTATTGATTAACCTCACTCTCATTAAACGGGGAGTGGTATCGCTATGAAGTTTTATGCCTTTTCAGGTTTGGCATTTCTCATTGGAATAGGCCTTGCCTTTGCTGGAACCCAGATGATGAAGCCGGCCAAGCAGCCCGATCCACCATTCAATTTCGCCACGGCGAAACGCGCCGACCGGATGTCGTTTTTGGCTACTGAAGCAGCCCCGATAACCGCGTCGATCGAGGCCAGCCTGGCCGGCGTAATGCAACTGGAAAAACCGCTTCTTAACCCCGAAACACGCCGGATTACCTATCGTATCAATGTTGACGGCCGCCTTGCAGCCGGCTTCGACGCACGCAAGCTAAAGATGCAGATCTACCCACAGCTTTGCCCGGGCTACATTAAGAGCCCGCTTGGCCAGCACGGCGTTTCGGTTATTCAGAAATTCGTCGCCAACAATGGCACCGGCACTTTGATGAAGATCATGCTGTCAAATCGCATCTGCAGCCAGTTCATCTAACCCGCCTACTTCACGCGGAGCGGGCGGCACGGAGACCACTACACAACCGCGTGAGCGGCTTGTCGACTGGCACAGGCACTGCACGTTGTAACCAGAATTCTGGAAACAGCGCAGTGAGCCTGGTGCAATGTCTCGATCAAGCAGTGGAAATCAACGTCGGGCTACGTTCGGCCGGCGTAACCTTGTGTCAAATCGAGGCGATCGCCCGGCAGCCGCCCCTGGCTCCCCGCCCCGTAGTTCCGGCAACATCGCCTGGTTCGACTATGCCAAGGGGATCTGCATTATCCTCGTCGTCATGATGCATTCAACGCTTGGCGTCGGCGAAGCGTTCGCCGAAAAGGGCTTTGCGCCGGAAGGCTTCATGCACTGGATTGTTGCTTATGCAAAACCTTTCCGAATGCCGGACTTCTTCATGCTTGCCGGCCTTTTCCTATCATTTGCCATCGGCCGCGGCTGGCTCCACTACCTCGACAAGAAAGTTGTTCATTTCGCCTACTTCTACGTGATCTGGACGATTATCCTGGCGACGGTCAAAACAGCGGCAACAACCGGTCTCGATGCCGGCGGCCTGGCGACGACCTTTTTCGGTGCCCTGATCACGCCATACCCGACACTGTGGTTTATCTACGTCCTGCCGCTCTACTTCATCGTCACCAAGCTGCTGCACGGCGTGCCGGCCTGGGCGATGCTGGTCGGCGCAGCCATTCTGCACACGTTACCGGTGCACACCGGCTGGAGCACCCTCGATCATTTCGCGGCGCACTACTACGTGTTCTTCCTCGGCGGCTATCTGCTCGCGCCGCATATTTTTGCAGCAGCAGACTGGGCAGGGCGCAACACCGCGAAAGCACTCGGGCTGGTCGTGGCATGGGCAGTGCTCAACGGCATCCTGGCCTTTAGTCCGAGTCCGATTGCCGGCTGGGCCACGATCGCCGACTTGCCGATCATCTCGGTGGTACTTGGTGGCATGGGCGCGATGGCCATCGTTCTGCTTGCGAGCCAACTGTCGAAATTTAACGCGGCTCCATTCATCAAATATTGCGGCGCAAACTCGATCGTTCTGTACATCTCATTCACGATTCCGATGGCGTTTACGCGCGTCATCCTGCTCAAGCTCGGCCTCATCACCGACACCGGCGTCGCGTCCATGTTGGTTTGGCTGGTCGCTCTGATCTCGCCACTGATCGTACACGCCGTGCTGCGCCACACGCCGCTGCGCCTCCTCTATGAACGCCCAGCGTGGGCGGGCCTGCCGTATAAAACGACCGACGTGCGAAGCGACACGGCCGCCGGCAACGTCCTTGCAGCGCGATAGGCGATTGCGATCTGTCTCTTGTCCGAACGGCTTGTTCCGGCAACACTGCGGTGAAGCGCAACGGATAGGAGACAACCATGCCGATCGAGCGATTGATTGTTGAGGGCGAAGCGCCACCGTTCAGCCACTACTGTCACGTCGTGCGCGCCGGTGATCACGTCTGGCTTTCAGGCATGGTCGGCATGACCGCTGACGGCGAGGTTCCGGAGGACACTGTCGAGCAGTTCCGGATGGCGATGAACACCGTCGACAACTGCCTGCGTCAGGCCGGCGGCCGGCCGGACCAGATCGTCAAGGTACAGATTTTCCTAACCGACATCTCTGAGCGAGGCGCCATCAATCCGATCCGCCAGGAATATTTCGGCGAGCACCGGCCGGCATCGACGCTGCTCGAGATATCGGGCTTTGTCGACCCGCGCCTCAAAGTAGAAGTCGAGGCGGTCGCCTATCTTGGATCGTAACACGCCACGCGTCAGGCCGCGGCCCGACCGCCGCCGGGTTGTACTGCCGTCGCCGTGCCAATCATGCTGTCACGCGTTACCAAAGCGGCCAGCTCACTCTCGCTCATGCCGTCAGTGCCATCCGGCCGCCGCGGCAGCACGAGGTAGCGCATGTCGGCTGTTGAATCGAGCACACGCACTTCGGTGCCTGCTGAAATGTCAGTGCCGAACTCCGCCAAGACCGCTCGCGGTTCGCGCACGGCGCGAGCGCGGTAATCCTTTGACTTGTACCACAGCGGCGGCATGCCAAGGATCGGCCGCGGATAGCACGAGCACAGGGTGCAGACGACCATGTGATGCAGGTCGGCTGTGTTCTCAACGACGACGAGTTCAGTCCCCTCAAAGACATAACCAAGTTCCGCAACAGCAGCATTGCCATTGGTGAGCAGTTTTTCTTTGAATGCAGGGTCAAGCCAGGCCTTGGCGACGATGCGTGCGCCGTGATCCGGTGTCTTTTGCTCCCAAGCTTCGACCGTGTCTGCAATTTCGCGCGCAGTTACGACGCCTTTTTCAATGAGCAGCTCGCGCAGTGCAATTTCAAGAAATTCCCATTCCTCGGTCGGTTCCTTGATGTCCGGCTGAAATGTTGTTGCGTGGTCATGGTCATGTCCATCATGCGGCATGGCTTGGTCCTCTCACTTGGCTTCAGGCGCGGCTTCAAGCCAGTTGTCATAGATGTCGGCAGTGACAGTATCGCCTGGTGCATAGGCGCCTTTGCCCGACCAGACTTCGTCCATGTCGAAGGCAACCTGATAAAGATCGAGCTTCGGCCAACCGCTCATGCCGTAGGCAAGCAAGGATGGATTGGGGAATGCGCCGAAATGACGAACGACCGTTCCTGTCAGGCCACGCACAAATGTCGGCGTACGCACGTGCCCGGGCGGAAACGCCTTGGCAACGCGGACTCGATCTCCGAGGGCAAACCGGCTCATGACCGCTCTCCTCCGGCGCCTGCTGCGAATCGCTTGCGCACTTCGGCCAGCTTCGCATCGACTTCGTCAGCGCCGAGCTTGCCCTTTTCAATCAGCAGAGATCGCATCGCGGTGACCCAGCGCTCGTAGTAGCCAGATCCTTCGTAGAACTCGGGCGTGAGGCTTTCGATCGTGCGTCGGTTCTCATCCGATCCCCAGAACGCGCGTGGCTTGGCCCGCATCAGCATCATCATCGCGTCGATACGGCGCTCCGTCAGCGTCGGCTCGTGTTCGCTGCGGTCGATCGGCCCGCCTTCGAGGCCGCCAAGATCGGTAATCGCGCGCGCGCTTGTCACAGGCTGCGACGTTTCACGTTCACTCATCGGTGCAACTCCAATTCATCCCACGCCACAATCCTATGAATTCTGGTGGCGGTCTATCGCGCAAGCGATAATACAGCGATTCAACTCGCGAATACATTGTCGCGGGGCACCGGTATGCTAGCCTGCAACAGGCGATTTTCAAACCACATGCGGGGCCCGATGACTGTTTCCGTCGGCATTTATGCCAAGTCCTATGACAACATCAAATCGCGCCTGGACGCGCTCGATCTCGACATTGAGGTTTTCCCATTCAATGCCGAGGGCATGTTCTTGGTCGGCGGCGCAGAACGCGACCCATCGGATGTCGATCTCGATTATCTTTGGTTCAGCCAGGAGCTCAGCTCCGAAGGCGTTCTCCCAACGGCCTTCAAACTCGCTCTTGCCTGCCGCTCGATCAAGGTGCTGCAAACCTTCAATGCCGGCCTCGACAATCCAGCCTACAAGCAAATCGCTGCCAAGGGCATACGGCTGTGCAACAGTTCGGCCCAGGCCATCGCCATTTCGGAATACGTACTCGCCCAGGTCTTCGCACTCTTCCAGCCGCTGGCCCTGCAGCGGGAACTGCAAGCCAAGAAACAATGGCAAGTCACACCTTACCGTGAAATCGCGCGCACCAACTGGTTGATCGTCGGATTTGGCCCGATCGGCCGCGCCACGGCCGAACGTGCCAAAGCCTTCGGGGCAAAGATAACCGTTGTCCGCCGTTCACCGGAAACCGGTCCAACCGTCGACCGCGCCGGCACCATGGCGGACCTGCCGTCGATCCTGCCCGATATCGACGTCATCGTGCTCGCCTGCCCGTTGAACGACACGACGCGTGGTTTCGCAGGCAAGGCGTTCTTCGAAGCCGTCAAGCCGGATGCCGTCCTCGTCAACATTGCCCGTGGCGGCCTGATCGACGATGCCGCGCTGATCGATGCGCTCGACAATGGGCGCCTGGGTGCCGCCACGCTCGATGTGTTTCATACCGAACCTTTGCCATCGGATGACCCGCTCTGGTCGCATCCGAAAATTAACATAACCAGCCACACGTCGTTCGCCGGCAGCGGCGTGCGCACCCGTTGGCAGGAGCTGTTCCTGGACAACCTGCCGCGGTTCGTCAAAGGCGAGCCGCTGATCAACGAGGTCAATCCGGCTGATCTGTAACAATCTTGACCCCGTCTGAGGATCGTTTGCCATGAGCTCAATGATCACCGATCAAACGCCTATCCAGTTTGCCGATAAAGTTGATGACAGCTTCGACGTTGTTGTCATCGGCGGCGGCATCGCCGGCGTCGCGACGGCCTATTTCTTGGCCAAACGGGGCGTAAGCGTGCTGGTCTGCGAGAAAGGCCGCATCGCCGGCGAACAATCGAGCCGCAACTGGGGGTGGATCCGACAGCAGGGCCGTGATTGGGCTGAACTGCCGATCGTCATGGAGTCGAACCGTATCTGGCGCGACCTTGCCGCTGAAACGGGCGAAGCCGACCTTTCGTTCACCGAGTGCGGCTGCCTGTATCTCGTCGATACGCGTGCCGGCCTTGCAAAATGCGAAGACTGGATCGACGTCGCGAAGCAACACCAACTGCCAACCAAACTCCTGACCCCGCGAGACATTGCAGAACGCTTCCCGAACATTTCCGGGAATTGGATCGGCGGTATGATTACAGAATCTGACGGTCGCGGTGAACCGTTCGTTGCGGTGCCCGCACTCGCACGTGCGGCCGCGCGCGCCGGCGCCCGTATCCGCGAAAACTGTGCCGTACGCACGCTCGATATCGAAGGCGGCCGGATTACCGGAGTCACGACCGAAGCCGGCCGCGTTTCCTGCAAGCAGGTCGTGCTCGCCGGCGGTGCTTGGTCGACACACTTTGCCGCCAACGCCGGCATATCGCTGCCGCAACTCGCTGTCCGCTCGACGGTCGCACGCACCAACATCGCTCCGGATCTGGTGGGCCCAACACTGAGCACACCGGGCCTCACCCTGCGTCGTCGGCAAGACGGCGGCTACACCGTCACGACCGGCGACCTCGCGGAGCATTACCTTTCACCCGCCTCTTTTCGCTATGCCACGAAGTTTCGTCATTTGCTGAAGATGTCGGCCAAGGATGTCCGCCTGCACATGGCCGCTCCAAAGGATTATCCGGGAAGTTGGGGAATGCGACGACGCTGGTCAGGTGAAGACGAATCTCCGTTCGAGAAAATGCGCGTGCTCAATCCGGCGCCGGCTGGGCAGGTGGTCGACAAGATCAAGCAACGTCTGCCCCAGCGCATTCCCGGGCTCAAAGGCATCGGTATTGCAGAGGCGTGGGCCGGTATGATTGATGTGACGCCCGATGCGGTGCCGATCATCGGTGAAAGCAATGTGCAGCAGGGCCTCTTCATCCTGACCGGTCTCAGCGGTCACGGTTTCGGCATCGGCCCCGGCGTCGGTCGTGTCATGGCGGACCTGGTCATGGGCCGCTCATCCGGTCACGATCTGAGCCGTTTTCGTGCCGACCGCTTTGCCGACGGTTCGAAAATCGTCCCCGGCCCCTATTGATCACCACAAAAGCAGGATTTTGATCGCCATGCCGACAACCGTTCCCCCATCCCAGATCCCAGGTGTTTTTCACCGCCGCGTCGGCGATATCGTGGTCACCGCAATTGCCGATGGTTTTCTTGATGGCGACCTTAGCGTTTTGCGCAATATCGCGACCGAAGATGCTGCGGCGATTCTGGCGGCCAACCACCGTCCGGCGCGACGCACCAACGTGAATTGTTTTGTCATTCACTCGAAAGGGCGCACGGCGCTCGTCGAAACAGGATGCGGGACCTACATGCAGGATACCGGCGGCAAGATGATGGAGAACCTGGCTGCCGCTGGCGTCGCGCCAGCCGATATCGATGCCGTCCTGCTCACTCACATGCACCCTGACCACTCCGCCGGTCTCACAAACCGCGAAACCAACGAGCGCTATTTCGACAACGCTGAATTGATCGTGCATGAAAATGAGCCGAAGCACTGGCTCGATGATGCCAATCTGGCACGCGCCACAGAGCGTGAGCGCAATCTCTTTTTCAACTGCGCCCGTGAGCAGATTGCACCCTATATGGATCGCCT
Source organism: Hyphomicrobiaceae bacterium (assembly GCA_049116495.1). Lineage (GTDB taxonomy): Bacteria > Pseudomonadota > Alphaproteobacteria > Rhizobiales > Hyphomicrobiaceae > CAJQQK01. The sequence goes on from JAGDYV010000072.1 coordinate 30,330, forward strand.
GAAGACGTTCACATCCGGTGAGGTATTCCCCGGCGTCACAGCCTTTGCGCGTCCCGGCCACACGCCAGGGCATAGCAACTTCCTGATCGAATCGGGTAACGAACAGTTGTTGATATGGGGCGACATCGTACATATTCCCGAAGTTCAAACCGCACGCCCTGAAGCCTGCATGGTCTACGATACCGACCCGGTCCAGGCCGAAGCTTCACGCCGCGCGGTGTTCGACATGGTTGCAACGGATGGCCTGCTTGTAACGGGCATGCATCTGCACTTCCCCGGCTTCTCCCGTCTCGTGAAGCGCGACGATGGCTACCAGTTGCTACCGGCCGCATGGGAGCACAACTTGTGAGCGCCGTTCAACCAGAGACCGGCTGCCGGCTGCCACCACTGCAACGGGAAAGCCTGGACGAACGCGGGCGCAACGCTTTTGACCGCCAACTGGACCCCGCTCATGGTTCAATCGTCGGCCTGCGTGGCCCGACCGGCATCCGCCTGCACTCGCCGGCAATTGCCGAGAACGCACAAGAGATGGTGCGTTTCTTTCGTACGGAAACGCTGCTCGACGAACAAACCCGGGAAATTGCTATCATTACGACAGCTCGGGCGCATGACAGCCAATTCGAATGGGCTGCGCACGCACCACTTGCGGCAAAGGTCGGCGTTGGCGCGGCGACCATTGATGCGGTCCGCCATAACAAACCGCTCGCGGAGCTGCCCGAGCGTGACGCGTTAATCATTGCCGTCGGCCGCGAACTGTTTGGCGAGCGCAAACTGTCATCAGATCTGTATGAACGGGCGCTCGCTCATTTCAGTGAACGTGGCCTTGTCGAGTTAATCACGCTGATGGCGATGTATGCCGGCACCGCATCCCTTTTAGCCGCGTTCGATATGCAGTTGCCGGACGGCGTAGCGCCTGATCTACCGTAAACATGGCCGGCGGGCCGTTCCGCTACCCTGGCATTTGGCCATTCCGCCGGTATGCGTCATGCCTCGACCACTGATCTGAGTGGCGCTGTCGCGCGTAATGCTCAGCAATCACGGCTGGCTCGTCAGATCGGCCCAATCGCACAGATGATAACCCGCTATTGCGCATAGGATCACTGCGCTCACTGCCTTTGCACCCCTGTCCTGTTTGGCTACGATCCGCCCAATTTCCAAGCTGTTCGCGATCACGAAGGGGCCGCGCCTTGCAAGATAGTTCCGAGAGCATCGTCGTTGAAACGACACGTCGCATCTTCCAAGATCTCGGCGATCCGCAAACCCTCAATGCCGCCAGCGACACAGCCTGGAAACAAAAGTTGTGGCAAGCGCTGGAAGAGTCTGGGCTCACGCTCGCCTGGGTGCCGGACGCTTCCGGCGGCACAGGCGCAAGCGCCATTGATGCTTTCGATATCGCACGAATTTCCGGGCAATACGCCGTGCCCGTCGCGCTTGCTGAAACGCTGCTTGCCGGCTGGACCCTCGCGCAAGCCGGCCAGCAATGCCAACCCGGTCCGATGACAATCGCGCCGATGCGTGACGGTGCGACAATCACCGGCGATGGCGAAGGTCGCCTTACCGGGCGCGCCAAATCCGTCGCCTTCGCCCGCGAGGCGACACAAATCGTTGTCCTCGCCGAACGGGATGGCCGATGCGTAATCGCCGGGGTATTGCCACAAGACTGCAATCTCGCAGATCGGCCAACCGACATGGGTGGTGAGCGCGCCGACATATCCTTCCAGAATACGCCGACCCAATTCATTACAGACGCACCAGCGGGTTTTGATGGCAACACTGTCAGGCAACTTGGTGCAGCTCTGCGCGCATCGCAAATGACCGGCGCGCTGGAGTCCATGCTCGATATATCGACCCGTTACGCCTCCGAGCGCGTCGCATTTGGTCGAACGATCTCCAAGTTCCAAGCCGTCCAGCACAACCTTGCCAACCTCGGCACCGAGGTTGCTGCAGCATTGACCGCATCTGGCTCTGCTGCTGACACGTTGGAGAACAGCGCTGACAATGCAGAGGCCGTATTTCTTGAAGTTGCATCCGCCAAGATCCGTGTTGGCGAAGCCGTCGACAAAGGCGCTGCCATCGCGCATCAGGTTCACGGTGCCATCGGCTTCACGGCCGAGCATATCCTGCAGCGTTACTCGCGCCGAACATGGGGTTGGCGTGATGACTTCGGCTCAGAAAGCGTTTGGGCGAGCAAACTCGGTGAACGAGTGATCGAAAACGGCGCCGATGCGCTGTGGCCAATGCTCACCAGCCGTTAGTTGGGAACACAACAACTCCGTCGCTTCAAGCCCAACCCGGGGACACGACAATGCAGACTGCCATCCAATTCGACCCGCTTCGACTGCCGCCGGAAACGGAAGCATTGCGCCAGGAAGTCCGCGCATTCATTGCCGAGGAGATTGCCGCCGGCAGTTTTGATCCGGCCGTCGGCCTGCAAACCGAAGTGTACAATCGCGAATTCTCAAAACGCGTTGGCGCGCGCGGTTGGATCGGCATGACGTGGCCAAAGGAGTACGGTGGATCGGAGCGTAGTTATCTTGATCGCTATGTCGTCACGGAAGAGTTTCGCGCCGTCACGGCGCCGACCTGGGCGCACTTCGTGGCCGACCGGCAAAGTGGCCCGGTCATCCTCAAATACGGCAGCGAGCGCGTCAAAAAAGAAGTGCTGCCCCGCATTGCGCGCGGTGAGGTCGGCTTTGCCATCGGCATGAGCGAACCAAACTCGGGTTCAGACCTCTTCGCTGCCGCTGCCAAGGCCGACAAGGTCGAGGGCGGCTTCCGGTTGAACGGCGTCAAGGTGTGGACATCGAACGCCCATCAAGCCGAATACATGATCGGCCTCTTCCGCACGTCACAGCCGACCCAGGAAAACCGTCGTCACGGCCTGACGCAATTCGTCATCGATATGAGCTGGGACGGCATCACCGCCAACCCGATCATCCAGATGACCGGCAAGCACGATTTCAACGAAGTCGTGTTCGAAGACGTATTCGTGCCCGACGACTACCAGCTCGGAGAGATCGACGGCGCTTGGAAGCAGGCGACCAGCGAACTCGCCTATGAACGCAGCGGGCCCGAACGCTTTCTTGAGACCTACTACGTCCTGATGGGGCTGATCAACGCTGTGGGCGACGGCCCGGTCGACCTGCGAACCAGCGAAGGCGTCGGGCGCCTCGTTGCCCAGTTGCACACGCTGCGTCGCATGTCGGTGTCGGTTGCGGGCATGCTCGAAGCCGGCAAGGAACCGGTGCTCGAATCATCGATTGTCAAAGATGCCGGCACGATCTGGGAACAGGAATTGCCCGGAAAAATCCGATCCCTTGCCGCATTCGTCGATCGCGAACCGAGTAACGATCCAGACCTTGATGACATCATCGACTTCGCCTTGCTACAGGCACCGAAATTCACCATTCAGGGTGGCACAACCGAGGTTCTGCGCGGCATCATTGCACGTGGCCTTGGGCTGCGCTGAGCTGATTTGCCAAGAACACTACGCTAGCTACCGTTGCGAGGCTGACCAGTGCCGGACATCTCAAAACTTCTGTCGGCCGAAAGCGTCGCGATCGTCGGGGCATCGCCTGATGCCACACGCATCCGCGGCATCCTGTTCGACGTCATCACCCGTCCCGGTTACGAAGGGCGCATCTATCCGGTCACGCCGAGCCATAAAGAAATCGCCGGGCACACCTGTTATCCCACGGTCGACGATCTTCCCGAGGCTGTCGACCTTGCCGTGCTCCTCGTCCCGGCAGAGGTCGTGGCCGCCGAGCTTGAGCGTTGCGGCAAAGCTGGCATAAAGGCTGCCGCAATCATCGCATCAGGCTTCGCCGAACAGGTCGGCGAAGAGGGTGATGCGATGCAGCGCAAGCTCTCCGAAGTGATCGCGAAATACGACATGGCCGTTACCGGCCCGAACGCACTCGGCTTCGTAAACCTCGCCAAATCTTTCTTGCCGACGTTCAGCCCGGCAATTTCGCGCCCGGCACTTCCGCTGCTACCGGAGTGGCACACCGAGGGTGGTCGCGTTGCCATTATCGCTCAGAGCGGCGCCATCGGCTTTGGCATGTTCGATCGCGGCCGCCTGCGCGAAATCCCATTCCGCTATGTCGTCACGACCGGCAACGAAGCCGGCCTTCGCGCGTTCGATCTTGTCGAGTACATGCTCGAAGAAGACGAAACCGATCTGTTCTGCATGTTCCTTGAAGACATCCGCGATGGTGAGCAGTTCCGGCGCGTTGCAGCGCGCGCGCTCAAAGAGAACAAGCAACTCATCGTCGCCAAGATCGGCCGCAGCCAGGCAGCTCAGGAATCGGCTGCCTCGCACACCGGCGCAATGGCCGGCTCCGATCGCGTCAACCGTGCCGTCCTCGAAGAATACGGCGTGATACTGTGCGACGACCTCGATCAACTCGTCGATACGGCCGCCGCCTTCTACCATAACCGTAACAAACTACCGCAAGGCCGGCGTATCGCCATCTCCGCCGGCACCGGCGGCGGCGGCGGCTGGATGGCCGACATGTGCGATGGCCTCAACCTCGAAATTCCCGTACTCGACGCTGCCGCACGCGAAAAGATCGACGCGGTTCTGCCGCCTTATGGATCATCACGCAATCCGGTCGACGGCACGGCGCAGGCAATCACATCCGTCGGCTACGCCGAACTGCTAAATCTCACAGCCAGTGCCAACAACATCGATGGCTGCATCATGGTGACGAGCGCGCGCAATGCCCATCACTTCACCAAAGAAAAGGACAAATTCTTCACGATCGGCCGCGATGGCAGCAAGCCGGTCGTTGCCTGGACGTACACGTGGCCATCGCAGGACACGATCGCGTTTTTTGCAGCCGCCGGCGTGCCGCTCTATACTGCAACGCGCAGTGCCGCCAATGGTATGGCTGAGCTCGCCAACTATAGTGAGGCACGCGATGCCTTCAACGCGCCTTTGCAGGCGGCCGATTGCGGCACTTCTGATCTCCAAGCCGATCGCGAGAAAGTCCAAAAAGCCAACTTTGAGTTCGCGGCCCGCCAGTTGCTCGCAGAGCACGGCATCGGTCGCCTCGATGGTCATCTTGTGCAGGACGGCAAAGCGGCAGCGGCCGCAGCCGGCACTATCGATGGCCGCGTCGTGATGAAAATTCAATCGTCAGACATTCTGCACAAGACCGAGGCAAACGGTGTCATCCTCAATGTCTCGGGTGGTGAAGCTGCAGCCGATTCCTACGCGGCGCTTATCCAATCCGCTCAAGCATACGACCCGAACGCAGACATCAAAGGCGTGCTCGTCGAACCGATGGCTGATGCCGGCACCGAGATGATCCTTGGCGTGCAGAACGATGCAACGTTTGGGCCGATGATCCTGGTCGGCATGGGCGGCATCTTCACGGAAATCATGGAGGATACCGTGCTCGCCTCACCGGTCGCGACAAAGCAGGCGGCGACTGCCCTGATCCACCGTCTAAAGGGCGCGCCACTGCTCACCGGCGCCCGTGGCAAGCTGCCAGCCGACATCGACGCCGTCGCCGACTTGATCGTCGCGCTATCCAAATTCGCCGTTCGGTATGCAGATGCCGTTTCCACCATCGACCTTAACCCCGTGATCGTGCATCCTGCCGGAGAAGGCTTATCGGTCGTCGACGCACTGATCGAGGCGTCGCCGACCTCATAGGACGCGAAGATCAACCTATCGCCGAGAAAATCCACCTACATACCGCCAACCGAGGATATGCCCATGACCGACAGCACCGATATTCGCGTGAGCACGAAAGATCTCGTCTCGACCATCGAAATCACGCGCCCGCCGCACAACTTCTTCGACTACTCCTTGATCAAGCAGATCGCGGATGCCTTCGATGAAATCGACGCTAACGCCGAAAGTCGTGCAATTTTGCTGTGTGCAGAAGGGAAATCGTTCTGCGCCGGTGCCAATTTCGGCGATGGCAGCCGCGTCCAGTCCGACGGCAGCGTCGATGGTGCAGTAAACAACGACGGGGCAAACCATCTCTACAATGAAGCTGTACGCCTGTTCCGCAACAAAAAGCCGATCGTTGCGGCTGTCCAGGGCGCCGCGATTGGTGGCGGATTCGGTCTTGCGGTGATGCCTGACTTTCGCGTTGCGGCACCGGAAGCACGTTTTGCTGCCAACTTCACCCGGCTCGGTTTTCATCCCGGCTTTGGACTGACGACGACGCTGCCACGGATCATCGGGCAGCAGATGGCAACAACAATGTTTTACACGTCCCGCCGCATAAAGGGCGAAGAGGCGCTTAAGATCGGCCTCGTCGATCAGCTTGTCCCGCTTGACGAGTTGCGCGAGGCAGCCTGGCAATTTGCCCGCGAGATCGCGACCAACGCACCGCTGGCGGTACAGTCAACACGCGCCACGATGCGCGCCGGCCTTGCCGATGCGGTCAAGGCTGCGACCGATCATGAACTCGTCGAGCAGGTCTGGCTGCGCAAAACCGAAGATTTCAAGGAAGGCATCGCCGCCACATCCGATCGCCGCATTCCGAACTTCGCTGGTCGTTAGAACGTCAGGACAGCACCGTTAAACTGAGGGATAGGCCGATGGACGTTCTAGGCTTCCGGGAAATTCTTCTGGTAGCCTCGTCTAGCAGAAGCAGCCAAGCAGGGGGGCTGACATCTCGACGATCTCGTTAGCCGATTTGCGCGACGACGCGGCGCGCAGACATCCGATCCGGCATCTGCTGGCAACCTTCACGGTTCAAACCTTTGCCGCGGCCGGCTTCATGGGCTTTGTGCTGATCGCGCCCAACCTCGCGGCCGCAACCGGTCTCGCCGAGCGCGATTTCGGCTTGGCCGTCACGTTCATATTCATCGGCACGGCCATCTCCAGCGCGATGACGGGCACCTACATGCGCTGGTTCGGCAGCGTCGGCGCGCAAGCCCTCACGGTCGTTTGGATGGCCGGCGTCATCCTGATCGTCTATGTCGGATCGTGGGAAGCCACAATGGCCGCCGCCTTCCTGTTCGGGCTCGGTTACGGCCCGCTCAGCCCGATCAGCATGACCATCGTCGCCGAGCGCACGCCGCAACAGCGTCGCGGGCTGTTCCTGTCGATCCGGCAATCGTCACAACCTCTTGCTGGCGTGATCCTGGGCCGCGCGCTGCCTCCATTAATGCTCGCCTACGGCTGGCAGGTTGGCGTCCTTTCAATCTCGGTCACAGTGGCGCTTGGCTTTGTCATCATCTTCATTTGGCCACAACTTTTTCGCCTGCGTGACGAGCGCACGATCCGTGCTCCGGTCGATATTGCCAGCCGCAACCTCGGTCTGGTGCACGCCATTGCGTCGCGCTTCGTTGTGCCGGCGAATCTTCGGGTGCTGTGGGCCGCCGGCATCATCTTCGCGATCACGCAAGTCGGTCTTGTCTTCTTCACCTACATCTACATGCTGGAAGAAGTGAAGCTGTCGCCGGTTGCCGCCGGCATCTTTGCGTCCAACCTGCAAGTCGCCGGTCTGTTCGGCCGTCCGGTTTTTGGCTGGATCTGCGACCGGATCGGGCGCACCGATGTTGTCCTGATCGGTATCGCGCTGATCTCGGTGGCGTCGAGCTATGGCCTCGTCCTCGTCGACGCGGAGTGGAGCACTTGGGCGTTCTTCGGCCTGGCACTCGCTTGCGGTTTCGCCGGGCAAGGATGGAATGCCGTTTTCACGGCTGCGATGAGCGAGCTGGTGCCACGTGAAAAACTCGCAGAGATGAACGGCCGCGCCTTCTCGATCCTATCGCTTGGCTGGATGTCCGGCGCGCCGTTCTGCTGGTATCTGATCGAAGTTTTCGGCAATTACCGGCCGCTCTATGCGGTTGTCATGGCGCTCAACCTGGCGGTTGCGGTACTGCTTGGCGTATGGATGATGCGACGGCGGTGACCCTCAAACTGGCCTTACTTCTTGGCTTCCATCTGTGCGACCTGGTTGCCCGAAAGCATGATCGCATTACCTTCTACAGCTTTGCCACGCGTCGGCACAAAACGCAGCGACCGGGGCTCGCGATACATTCGCCAGCAGCCTTCCTGTTTCTTGGTTTTGCCAAAGTTCCGGCAGAACTGGCCGTCATTCGTCAACCACCAACGGCCGACAAATCTCTTGCCACCCCACGCAGGTTTCAGGCGCATTTCAAGCACACCGTCTGCACCATAAAACGCAACCCAATCGTAAGGCTCGGCCGGGATCTTATCTTTGCCGTTTCCGGCCAGGCTGTTGCCGGTGAGTAGCGACTTTAGCTCGGCGCTGCTCATCGCTCCTTTCGCATCTTTGGCGAACGCAAACCCACCGGCAACCATCAGCGCCATTGCCGGCGCCAGCACGCGTCCCAAACCTTTTCGTTCTGGCATCGCCATAGTGCGCGCTACCCCGCAAACGCCTCAAATGCTGCAACTGGATCCGCCGCCGCATCAAGCCCAAGTACGGCTGCCTGCAGGCGTTGCATCTTGTCGTCATTGACCAGCATGGCGGCGTTGTCACGCCATTTCTCAAGGATTTCCTCATTGCTCAGCGGTCGGTCGGCGGCGCCACGGTTGACCTGTTCGCGATGGCCGATTTCACGGCCGTCCTTCATCTTGACGACGACCTCGCCCGAGTAGGCATTAGGAAACAAGGTGTCGGGATCATCGACATAGGACACACGGCTGGTCAGATCGAGGACTTCGGGATCGGTCAGCACGTCCGGTTCAAGTTCATCGAGCGTCAGTCGGCCGCGCAGCATTGCCGTCGCCACCAGATAATGCACTGAGAACTTGGCGTCATAGTCGTTAGCCGGCTTCTTCTTGTTGGCCTCCGGTTCACAGATGATCGCATGCATGCCCTCGCCGATCTTCACCGTAATGTCTTCGATCGCGGAGGGATCGTTGATCTGCGGGCGCAAGGCCAGAGCCGCATCAATCGCGCCGTGCGTGAAGTGGCAGGTCGGGAACGGCTTGATCGCGGTATCCATCAACTCCCACACCGCACCGAGCCCGGCCGTTGCCAGCGATGGATCGGTCTGCTCCATGCGCGGCCCGAGGCCGAGGAAGCTCTTATAGAGCCCGTAACGCCCGTCGTACGGGTCGCTGGAACCAACGAACCCTTCGCGCGCCAGGCACGCCGCCGTAATCGCAGACGACGCCGCCCAACCCGGATGGAAGCGCTTGTTCCAGGCGCCATCTTCCAGGAACTGCATGTTGCCCGACGCCATTGAAAGCGCGAGCCCTTGTGCAGACTCCATCTGTTTCGCGTTGAGCCCGAGGATACGACCAACCGCCAATACACATCCGAAGATGCCGACCATCCCCGTCGGGTGATAACCGACCTGGTGGAACTGGCTCTTGGCGGCAGCCCCGACCCGCGCGGCAACCTCGACACCGATGATGTAAGCCGTCACCATGTCCTGGCCGGTAACGCCGCGCGTCATCGCCGCCGCCGAGAGCACGGCCGGCATAACGCTCGCCGTTGGGTGCACGATCGCTGCGATATGCGTGTCATCATAATCGAGGCCGTGGCACAGGAAGCCGTTCATCGTCGCCGCGTCTCTCGGATTGAGGTGGGCTGCCATACCGAACACGGGCACCTTGCCCTCATCACCGAGTGCCCGGAAACCAGCAAGCGTCTTGTGCGCAAACTCGTAGCGCGTCGATGCCATCGCAATGCCGGCCGCATCGAGCATATGATGCACCGCCCGGGTGCGCACGTCGGCTGGAATGTCGCCGTGCTTGATGTTTGCCGCGAACGTCGCGAGTTGGTTTTGAATGGATGGCGCGCCGGTGTCAGTGCTGCCAGCAATTTTAGCTTGAACATTCATCGATGTTGCGTCCTTCTTGCCGTTCAAAATAGGGGTACTGATCGTACGTTTCGTTGCTTGGCCCTATAGCCCAAATATTCCTGATCATCTCCCTCGCCCCGTCCTTCACGACGAGAGGGATTGCACTTATCGTTTGGTCAGCTGCGTCATAACAACCGCAGGTATCCGACCGCGCGCCTACCTCTTCGCGAACGCCGCGTTATCCGCACCCAACGCCGGTGCCTGCTCATTGCGATCCGGCCGCTTGCCATCAAATGACACCGGCAACCCGAAGAAGCTCATCTGGCCCTCGCTGTCCTCGCGCAAGATTTCCAATGCCTCCGTTTGCGGGTGGACCTGGACCTGGTCCAGCGTCTGTACCGGTGCATTGGGGATGCCGGCTGCGTCGAGCACTTCGATCCAATGGGCCGTTGTCTGTTGCGAAGTGACACTCTCGATGAGTTCGATGATCGCCGGTTTGTTGACCACGCGATCACCGTTGGTCAAAAAGCGCGGATCATCGATCCACTCCGGATGCCCCAACACCTTGCTCAACTTGGCGAACAGGTTGTCATTGCCCGCCGCCATCACCAGCTGACTATCCTTGGTCCGCATCGCCTGGTAGGGCGAAATCATGTTCACGCCGGACCCGGACGGCTTCGGCAGATTACCGGAAAAAGCATACGTCGGCATCATATAGACCATCCAGCCAAGCGCCGTCTCATAGAGCGATGCATCGACGACGCCGCCCTTGCCGGTCTTCTCGCGCCGCAACAGTCCGGCCAGGATCGCCATGGCAGCCCACATGCCGGTGCCCATGTCGATGATCGACGTACCAACCCGGATCGGCGGCTGGCCGGGATGGCCTTGCGTGCTCATGACGCCGCCAAAGGCCTGCATCAACGGATCGTAGCCCGGCCTTTCCGAGAGCGGCCCGGTTTTGCCGAACGCGTGAATCGACGTGTAGATCAAGCGTGGATTAACCGCCAGCAAATCATCCGGTCCAAACCCGAGGCTTTCCGCCAGTCCGGGCTTCTGGTTCTGGACCAGTGCATCGGCGCTTTTCGCAATCTCTTTAATCTGTGCGATGCCATCTGGCGATTTCAGGTCGACCGTGATCGACTTCTTGTTACGATTGAGGCTCTGGAATGTCGCGCTCATGCCGTCACGAAACGGCGGCCCCCAGCCGCGGCAGTCATCGCCGACACCGGGCCGCTCCACCTTGATCACTTCGGCGCCCATTTCGGCCAGCACGAGGCCTGCATACGGCGCCGCGACGCTATGGCCAAGCTCGATCACCGTGTAACCGGCAAGCGGCAGATTGGGATCGATTGCAGCAGCGCTGTCAGCCATTTCGAGAGATCTCCTGGGCGGTAGTTGTCGATTTTCGATAAGCACCCAAATTCGATGCTACAATTGATCGCCTGCGCAGGCTATTCAAAGAGGGCGATCGCCCGATATCGAGATGCTGATCATCGATCCCATGCCGGCTCCGGCCGGCTCTGGTAGAGCTTGGTCACCCGATGGCGCGAAGCGGAGTAAACCCGGCATGACGGATACCTACGAGACTTTAAAAATAGAGATGCACGACCCCAAGATCATGGTCGTGATCATGAACCGTCCGCAAGCGCTCAACGCGATGAACACCAAAATGATGACGGAGATGCGCGACTGCTTCCAGTCGTTCTACGTCAATCCCGATCAGGCCAATTGCGTGATCCTCACCGGCGAGGGGGATCGCGGCTTCTGTTCCGGCGCCGATCTCAAAGAACGCGACGGTATGACGGAAGAAACCTGGAAGCAGCAGCACGCCATCGTCGAGCAGATGGTGCGTGCGCTCATGATTTCCCCGATCCCGGTGATTGCTGCCGTCAATGGGGTCGCATTCGGCGGCGGCTTCGAGATCGCACTGGCCTGCGACTTCATATATATGTCGGAGACGGCCCGCCTGGCGCTTCCCGAGGTTACGCGCGGTATCATGCCAGGTGCCGCCGGACCGCAGAACCTGCCGCGTTCGGCCGGTGTGCGCCGTGCCAAGGAAATCGTCCTCACGGGCCAGCCAATTAGCGCCACGCAGGCACTGGAGTGGAACATTGCCAACCGCACCTGTGCGCCGGACAAGCTGATGCAAGAAACCTTGGAGACCGCCCGCGTCATCGCTTCCAATGCGCCGATCGGCGTGCGCCAGTCGAAGAAGGCGCTCGACCGCGCCCTCGAAGTCGACCGCGGCACCGGCTACGCGTTCGAACTCGAGGCTTATGGCGCCGTCATCAATACGGAAGACCGCCTTGAAGGCGTCCGCGCCTTCAACGAAAAACGCAAACCCGCCTTTAAAGGGAAGTGAGCGTCGCTTGATCCGCATCGCATCGAGCGACACTTTTAGGAGACCACACCATGCAACGTGACGTCATTGTCCGCGAAGTTGGCCCGCGTGACGGCCTGCAACTCGTCAAGGAAACCCTGCCGACAGACACGAAAATCAATTGGATCAAGGCCGAGGCGGAAGCCGGCATGGTCGAGTTCGAGGTGTGCTCGTTCGTACCACCGCACATTATTCCGCAGTTCGCCGATGCTCGGGCTGTCGCCGGGCGCACACTCGAAGAAGTTCCCGGCATCCGCGTCATGGCGCTCTCGCCCAACATCAAGGGTGCGGAAATCGCCTTTGAAGCCGGCGTCCACGTCATGAACTACGTGCTGTCGGTGTCGAAAACGCATAACGAGGCGAACGTGCGCCGCTCGCGCGAGCAATCGATCCTCGACTTCGCCGAGATCGTCAAAATTCGCAACGCCGATCCAAAACTCAAAGACATCAAGATCGGCGTTGGTCTCGCCACGGCGCTTGGTTGCACGCTCGAAGGCGATGTTCCGGAACAGGACACGCTCGGCGTGCTTGAGGAAGTACTCGCCGCCGGCGCCGACGAAGTGCTGCTGCCTGACACCGTCGGTTACGCCCATCCAACGCAGGTGCGCTCGTTGTTCATGAAAGCGATCGAACTGGCCGGTAACGTGCCGATCATCACCCATTTCCATGACACCCGCGGCCTCGGCCTCGCCAACGTCTATGCCGCCCTCGAAGCCGGCGCCAAGCATTTCGACGCCTCGCTCGCTGGCCTCGGCGGCTGCCCGTTCGCGCCGGGCGCAACCGGCAATATCGTTATGGAAGATCTCGTCTTTCTGCTCGAATCGGAAGGTCTCAGGACCGGCGTCGACATCGAAAAGCTGCGCGCGGCGCGTGACATCGTCGAAGCATCTTTGCCCGGCGAGCCGAAACACGGCCGCATCCTCAAGGCCGGCCTGCCAAAAGGGTTCGAACCGGCATCCAAAATGATGGCTGCGGAGTAATCGACATGGATGGACAAAACGCCCTGAACGACGACAACGGTCCGACAATGCTGATCGGCGAGGATTGGCCGGAAATCCGCGAGTCGGTCGCACGCATCTGCGAGCCGTTCGACAATGCCTATTGGATGCAGCTCGACGACGCGAGCGAGTATCCGACCAAGTTCGTGCAGGCGCTCACCGATGCTGGCTATCTCGCCACGTTGATCCCGGAAGAATTCGGCGGCTCCGGCCTGCCGATCTCGGCGGCGTGCGCGGTGCTGGAGACCATTCACGCCAACGGTGGCAACGCGGCCGCCTGTCATGCCCAGATGTATACGATGGGTACCGTCCTCCGGCACGGTTCCGCAGAGCAAAAGCAGGCGTTCCTGCCCGGGATTGCGACCGGTGAGTTGCGCATGCAGGCATTTGGCGTCACCGAACCGACGACCGGCTCCGACACAACGCAACTCAAGACCAGGGCTGTACGTGACGGCAATCAATACATCGTCAATGGCCAGAAAGTCTGGACCAGCCGCGCGTTGCAATCCGATCTCATGCTGCTGTTGGCACGCACGACACCTGCCGATGAAGTCAAGCGGCGCAGTGATGGCATCTCCGTGTTCCTCGTCGACCTCAGGGAGGCCGTCGGAAACGGTGTCGAGATCCGTAAGCTCGATGCCGCAATCAACCACAACACCTGCGAAGTTTTCATCGACAATCTGAAACTCGCGCCGGATACGCTGATTGGCGAAGAAGGCCGGGGCTTCAAGTACATCCTCGACGGTATGAACGCCGAACGCATCCTGATCGCGTCTGAGTCGATCGGAGACGCAAAATTCTTCATCAAGAAATCGGTTGACTACGCCAATGACCGCGTCGTGTTCGGAGAGCCGATCGGCAAGAACCAGGGTGTCCAGTTCCCGATCGCCCGCGCCTATGCCGAAGCGCAGGCCGCCGAGTTGATGGTGCGCAAGGCGGCCGCGATGTTCGAACAGGGCGTTGACTGCGGCGCTGAAGCAAATATGGCCAAGATGCTCGCCTCGGAAGCGGCCTGGAAGGCGGCCGAAGCATGCATGCAGACACATGGCGGCTTCGCCTTCGCCAAGGAATACGGCATCGAGCGCAAATGGCGCGAAACCCGCCTCTATCAAATTGCGCCGATTTCGACCAACCTGATCCTGGGCTATGTCGGCCAACACGTGCTCGGCATGCCACGAAGCTATTAAGTAAGCCCGGCGGCGTCGACTGAGCTGATGTCGAAGATTTGATCTAACCAGCGATGCACAAGGTCACGTCCGATGCATCGACCTGACAAGGAGCAACAACATGACCACTCCAGGTGCACGCCTGCGCGAAATCATGCGAGATGACATGGTCGTCGCCCCCGGCTGCTACGACGGTATCACGTCAAAACTGATCGCGGCCGCCGGCCACCACGCCGCCTACATGACCGGGGCTGGCACATCTGCCTCGCTCGGCTATCCGGACTTCGGCCTGATCACGATGACGGAAATGGTCGACAACGCTGCCCGCATCACGCGTAGCATCGACGTGCCGCTGATCTGCGACGCCGACACCGGCTACGGCAACGAACTGAACGTGACACGCACCGTGCGTGAATACGAGAACAAGGGCGTTGCTGCCATTCACCTCGAAGATCAAGGATTCCCGAAAAAGTGCGGCCACCTCGATGACAAGGAAATCATCCCGCGCGACGAGTACTTCTCGAAAATCCGGGCCGCCGCCAGCGCCCGCCAGTCATCCGACTTCGTGATTATCGCGCGCACCGACAGTCGCGCCGTGATCGGATTTGACGAAGCCGTTGAACGCTGCAACGGGGCGCTTGAAGCCGGCGCAGACGTTGCCTTCTTCGAAGCAGCCCAAACGATGGAAGAAGTTGAGCAGGTGCCGCAGTTGGTCAAGGGCCCATGCCTGCTCAACATCGTACATCGCGGCAAGACGCCAAAAGTCGAGCTCAAAGATGCCAAGGCGATGGGCTACAAGATGGCCATTCTGCCATCGCTGCTCTTTCGCAACATTCTCGGGACCAGCGAAGCGATCCTGAAGGAACTCGCGACCGGCAAGATGCCAACGCCGGTCGGCGATATGACACCGCGCGAAGGTTTCAACAAGTTCGGCGCTGACGACTGGGATGCGTTGCGGACCGCCTTCCGCGATCCGCCAAAGCAAGATGCCGCCGAGTAGGCCGCTGCATCACGCCATAAGCAATATGAACCGTAAAGGAACCGACTCATGACCAAAGCTGAAGTGCTGCGCCAGAAATTCAAAGCCATGATCGCCTCCGGCAACATGGTGACAGCCCCCGGCTGCTATGACGGCCTGACCGCGACACTGATTTCATCGGCCGGCTTCGATTGCGCCTATATGACCGGCGCCGGTACATCGATCGCGAAAGGCTATCCAGACTTCGGGCTGATGACGATGACCGAAATGGTCGCCAATGCCTATACCATCGCTAACGCCTCGCAATGTCCCGTCATTTGCGATGCCGACACCGGCTATGGCAATGAACTCAACATGACACGCACGGTGCACGAATTTGAGCGCGCGGGCGTTGCCGGCATCCACATCGAAGATCAGGGCTTCCCGAAGAAGTGCGGGCACCTGGACGACAAGGAAATAATCTCGCTTGAGGATTATGTTGCCAAGATCCGGGCCGCTGCGGCGGCGCGCACCGACAAGAACTTCCAGATCATCGCGCGCACCGACAGCCGCGCCGTGCTCGGCTTCGAAGACGCCGTTCAACGCGGCAATGCAGCGCTCGACGCCGGCGCCGATATTGTCTTTCTGGAAGCCCCGCAAACGATGGACGAACTCCACGCCGTGCCAAAGCAGATCAACGGCCCGTGCCTGTTCAACTACGTCGAAGGCGGCAAGACCCCGGACATCGACCTCAAGACGGCGGCAAGCATGGGCTTTGCGATCACAATCCTGCCCGGCTACCTGCTGCGCCAGGCCATCCTGAGTTGCGAAGAAATCCTGGGCGAGTTGAAAACGTCTGGCGAGCCGGCGAACCGCTACAAGCACGTTTCCGTGCGCGAAATGTTCGAACGCTTCGGCGCCAATGAGTGGGATCAGTTGCGCGTCGAAAATGGCCCGACCAAGCAGGCTGCGGAATAGAGCAGCAATGCTCCAAGTGTGATGACCGCGTGCGGCGGGACACGTCCTGCCGCACGTTTTCTAGTTCTATCATCGACCATAATCCGAGAACCCGACAACATGCGCATGCCAGAACCTTACCAGGGCACCGTTCGGCCTGAATGGATCGACCACAACGGCCATATGAACCTCGCCTACTACGTCTTGGCGTTTGATCTGGCGTGCGAAGGCTTCTTCACTTGTTTCGGCATGAGCCAAGCTTATCGCGATGAGACCGGCTGCTCGACCTTCTCCGGCGACATCCATGTCTATTACAAGCGCGAGCTGCGCGAAGGTGAGGCTTTTACCGTGACCAGCACACTGCTCGGTTTCGACGAAAAGCGGATCCGCTACATGAACCAGATGTACCGGGCCGATGACGGTTCCGACGTCGCGCTGATGGAAGCGATCTCTCTGCATGTCGATCTCACGGCGCGGCGCGTGTGCCCGATGCATGAGCCGCTGCCCTCGAAGCTCGCTGCCATCCAGGCACATCAGGGCGCTTTCGAGGTACCATCGGAAATCGGGCGGACCATCGAAAAGCCACCGATCTACATCGGGCGCTCTTGATCTTGCGGCGGTCAGGCGATCTAAATTGACAGGTAGCGCCGTATCCGATGTGCGTGCTCTTTCGGAATTTCAAGTGAGGAAACAATGGCAGACAAACGCAAGACGGCGCTCATCACCGGAGCCGGTCAGAACATCGGCAGGGCCTGTGCCCTCACTCTCGCGGATGCGGGCTTCAACGTCGTCATCAATGGCCGGCGCAAGCAGGAACCGTGCGAGGCGGTCGCCAAGGAATGTCAGGCCAAGGGTGTCGATGCTCTGGTTGTGATGGGCGACGTCGGCTCGGGGCCGGCCTGCAAGGCGCTTGCCGACGCTGCCATCTCGAAGTTCGGCGGTATCGACGTTCTGGTGCACAACGCGGCAATCCGCCCGGAAAAACCATTCCTGGAGATGGACGAAACGGAGTGGCATGAGGTTCTCAACGTCAACATGAACGCATCGTTCTGGCTCGCGCGCGCCTGTCTGCCCGGCATGGTCAAAGCCGGCTGGGGCCGGATCATCAACTTCGCCGGCATGAACGCGATGCACGGCTACAACGGTCGTGCGCACGTCTCCACCTCGAAGCATGGCAACTGGGGGCTGACGAAATCACTCGCCAAAGAATTCGGCCCGAAAGGCATTACGGCCAACATCGTGTCACCGGGACCGATCAAGTCCGAGCACGACGATCCGGCAATGACGCGACACATCAACGAGCAAGCTTCCCGGATCCCGGTCGGTCGGCTCGGTGAGCCAAACGAGGTTGCCGCGATCGTTGCCATGCTTGTCTCGGACGGTGGCGCGTTCGTTAACGGACAGATGTTGCAGGTCAACGGCGGCACTCAAACTTAAACCCGCTGGGATTTGACTTTCGCCGCCTCCAGCGCGCGCCCATCACCTCTGCAATAAATTAGCCGTTCCGCTACTTTGCCCGATCTGCTTAACTGTTGTTAGCAACAGTGAGGCAGTTCCATGTTCGATTTGATCATCCGCGGCGGCGACGTTGTGACACCGCAGGCGACGGGCGCCTACGATATCGCGATCAAAGGCGAGACCATTGCGGCCGTAACGGCACCCGGCGCGCTGGCCGACGACGAAGCTGGACGGATCATCGACGCAACAAATAAAATCGTCATGCCCGGCGGTATAGATCCGCACGTCCATATGCATCATGGCTGGATCAAGCCGGACGGCACGACGATGATTACCGCAGGGCCCGATCAGGTCGGGCAGGCCGCCTTGTTCGGTGGCACCACGACACTTCTCGATTTTTCCTACTGGCGCGAGGGGCAGACGGCGCTTGAAGGGATCGAGGCGCGCGACAAGGATTTCGTCGGGCGCAGCTTTTGTGACTGGGCCTATCACATCATGCTGCACAGCGAGCCGCCGCACACTTTCTCGGGCCAACTCGCAGAAGCCATCCAGGCCGGTTATCCGACGCTCAAGATTTTCACCACTAACATCCTGCCTGGCCGCACCGGCCGGATGATCGATTTCGGCGACATCTGGGAGGCCTTCCAGGTGCTTGCAAAGGAAGGCGGGCTCGGCGTCATCCACGCCGAGGACCACGACATCGTCATGCACATGTATGACAAGCTGATCCGCGAGGGCCGCGTCGGCTTCGAATATCTCGCCGAGGCACATAACGCGCTGTCGGAAGATCTCAGCTTCCGCCGCGTCCTCCGGCTCGCGGAAAACGTCCCCGGCACGGCGCTCTACATGATGCACGTCAGTGCCGGCACGGGCGTACAGGCAATCGCTGACGCCCGCGCCAAGGGCGTGCCCGTCTACGGCGAAACGCTGCATCAATACATGCTCTATTCCGCCGAAGACTATAAGCGCCACAACGGTCAGATCTATCACACCTATCCCTCGCTCAAGTCGAAGGAAGATCAGGCGCGCCTCTGGGATGGCACATTGACCGGCGACATCAGCTGCGTCGCGACGGATGAACTGTGCTGCACACTCAAGGAAAAGACGCTTGGCGACCGCATCGACAACACCACCGGCGGCAACTCCGGTGTCGAACCTCGGCTTGGCGTGATGTACACCGAAATGGTCAACCGGCGCGGCTACTCTTTGCGCAAGTATGTCGACATGGTGTCGACCAATGCCGCCAAGATCATGGGGCTCTACCCGCGCAAGGGCGCGATCGCGGCCGGCAGTGATGCCGATATCACGATCATGGACCCGGCCCGCCGCGGCAAAGTCACGGCCAGCGATCTACACGAAACGGACTATACGCCCTGGGAAGGCCATGACATTTTCGCCTGGCCCGAGACAACCCTGCTGCGCGGCAAGATCATGGTCGATGGCGGCCAATTGCTCGGCAAGCCGAGCGACGGCCAATATCTCAAGCGCAAGATCTCCGATGACGTGCTTGCCGGCGTGACGCTTTAGGACCTGCGCCATGGCCGATCCCATGATGACGGCATTAGACCAGCTTCTGCAGGCAAGCCTGGCACAATGGCAACTGGCCGGCGATGTCCGCCTGGATGCCGACGGCATCACGGTCAGTCACCACGACACCAACCTGTCGATCGGCAGGGCGCCATGCGGCATGCCATTCCGTTGGATCGTCAAGGTCGATGGACGCCGACGCACCGCAGCTTCTGTCAACGGCGTGCTGCGCATCGTGCGTCAGGCACTGGCCCCTGGATACGTACCGCTCAGCCTCCGGATGGCGCCGCTACCTGCCACACCAGCGCAGGATGCGCCATGATTCCCGTTTCCATCCTCACCGGCTTCCTCGGCAGCGGCAAGACAACGATCCTCGCCCACCTGATGCGTGACCCGGCGCTCTCCGACACCGCCGTGATCATCAATGAATTCGGTGACATCGGCCTCGACCACGACCTGATCGAGAGCAGCGACGAGTCGCTCGTCACGCTGCAGACGGGCTGCCTTTGCTGCAAGATCCAGGGGGATCTGGTCGCAACGTTGAACGACCTGCTGGCGCGACGTGCCGCTGGCGCCATCTCAAACTTCAAACGCATCGTCATCGAAACCAGCGGCCTCGCCGACCCTGCGCCCATCCTGCAGGGCCTGATAATCGATGACGCGTTGGCCGGCCATATCGAACTCGCCCGGGTCGTCACCGTCGTTGATGCGGTCAACGGCAGTGGCACCCTGGATCGCCAACCCGAAGCCCGCAAACAGGTTGCCGTCGCAGATCAACTCGTGATGTCAAAACTCGACCTTTCTGACGACACGGCGCCGGTTCTTCGCGCAACCATTCGCGCAATCAACCCAAGCGCGCCGCTTCAGGAGGTGAGCCATGGCCTCCTCGATCCGGACCTGTTGTTCCCGAGCACGGCCAGCCACTCTGACGCCTTCGCACACGCCGCAGCGCTGCCGGCTGACAACCATGCGCACCATCATCACGACGAGATCGCGACCTTCGCCGTCGTACGCGACACGCCGATCGCTGCCGTCGCCCTGTCGCTTTTTCTCGAAGCGCTGGCGGATCACTGCGGGTCGGACCTGTTGCGCCTCAAAGGGCTGGTGCAAGTTGCGGAGAATCCGATGCAGCCCGCGGTCATCCATGGTGTGCAGCACGTCTTTCACGCGCCCGTCTGGCTCGAAGCCTGGCCGTCTGATGACAAACGCACACGCATCGTCTTAATTGCGCGCGGGATCAGCGAAGCGTGGGTGCGGGCTCTGCTCCACGCGATCGAAACCGAAGTGCGCGAACTTGCCGATGCGCGCGCTTCAGGCATTGAACCGATAGAACACCAACCCAAAGGAAGTAGGGCATGAGCAGCAACAAACCACGCGTGGCGTTGATCGGAACGGGCGGCACAATCTCATCGATCGGCAAGGACGCCCTCGATCTGGTCGACTACCCGGACGGCAGCCGTAAGATGGAAGTCGACGAGGTCATCGAAAAATTCAACCTTGTCCATGAGTTTGCCGAACCCGTGCCGATCCGCTTCCGCGCCGTCGGCAGCACGCACATCGGCCCGCCCGATTGGCTCGACCTTGCCCGCACGATCACCGAGGCCGCGGCCGATGATCCTTCGCTTGCCGGCTTCGTCATTACACATGGCACGGCGTCGGCCGAGGAGACCGTGTATTTCCTCAATCTCACACTCAAGATCGACAAGCCGGTGGTCGTCGTCGGCGCACAACGTCCATCGACCGGCATCAGCACAGATGCGGCGATCAACCTCGTCAACGCGACCCGCACGGCGGCTGATCCAGCCTCACGCGGCATGGGCGCCCTTCTGATGCTCAACGATGAGATCCAGGCCGCCCGTGAGGTCACCAAAACATCAACCCTGCGCATGCAAACCTTCCGCTCACCGGACTTTGGCGTGCTCGGTCACGTCGACGGCGACGGCGTCTACTTCTATCGCGCGCCGCTGCGCCGCCGCATGCCGGATGTCGAGTTCGATGTCTTGGGGCTGACCGACCTGCCGCGCGTCGATATCGTCAGCTGTTATGCCGGTGCCGATGGCACCGCCATCGAGGCGTTCATCGCGGCCGGCGCCAAGGGACTGGTGTCTGCCGGCTTCGCACCCGGCCTTCTGACTCCGGGCCAAGACGAAGCCTTCGATGCCGCCGCTGCCCAGGGCATAACGGTCGTACAGTCGAGCCGCGCCGGCTCCGGCCGCGTGCCGCACCGCAAGGCGCTGATTCCGCGAGGCTTCGTTTCAGCTGACAATCTCAATCCGCAGAAGGCGCGCGTCCTGTTGATGGTGGCGCTGTCGAAGACTTCGGACACGGAAGAATTGCGCCGCATCTTCGCCGAATACTAAGGAGCCGCCGTGACATCAACACCGCAAGACATCCTCGCAGCCGTGCGCGGACAAAAAGCCTGGGTCTGCGAACTGTTCGACGAACTGCGCGCCGGCAGCATCGACGGCGATGGCGTCACTCGCGACACGTTCGGGCCGGGCGAGCAATTCGGCTATCGCGTGATCGAAGGTCGCGCCGGAGACATGGGCCTCGCCATTGAGCATGACCACGGCGCCAATACCTACATGACGCTTGCCGGTCGTGACCGCGCGCGACCAAGAATCATGATGGGCTCACACATCGATAGTGTCCCGCGCGGCGGGAACTTCGACGGCGCCGCCGGTGTCATCGGCGGGCTCGTGGCGCAGCGCGCGCTGCAAAGCCTCGGCATCACGCCCGATTGCGATGTGACGACAATGGCGATCCGCGCCGAAGAAAGCGTCTGGTTCCAGGTCTCATACATCGGCAGTCGCACTGCGTTCGGCGTGTTGCCTGATGGCGCGCTTGAAGCACCACGCGTCGATACCGGACGACCTCTCAGCGCACACATGGCGGAATGCGGCGCCGACATCGCTGCCATTCGCGCCGGCAAGGCCTGGCTCAAGGCCGAAGACATCCGCGCCTTCGTCGAGATCCATATCGAGCAAGCGCCACAGCTTGTCGAAGCGGAAATCCCGGTCGCCATCGGCACCGGTGTGCCCGGCAATTTCCGCTATCCATACATCCGAATTCAGGGCGAATATGCCCACGTCGGCTTGCCCCGGCGCTTCCGCAAGGATGCCGCGCTGGCCGCCAGCGACTTTGCGCTCGGCCTCGACAAGATGTGGCAGGAAAACGACGCCGCCGGCCGGCCGATGGCTTTTACGATCGGGCGCTTCCACACCAACACCGATGTCCACGCGCTGACCATCGTACCAGGCGAAATGACACTCAGCCTCGATGTCCGCGCCTACGATGCGCCGCATCTCGCAGAGCTCGAACAGGCGTTGCTCGAACTTGTCCGTGACATTGAAGCCAACCGTGGCGTCACCTTCGATCTTGGCACCCGCGCGTCGGCCGACGTTGCGCCATCTGATCCCGGCGTGTTCGCAGGGCTAACGGCTGCCGCAGAGCGCCTATCCATTAACAGTCAACCGCTCGCCAGCCCGGCATCTCACGACACGGCAACGTTCACGGTCGCCGGCGTGCCAAGCGCGATGCTGTTCGTGCGCAACGAGAACGGCAGCCACAACCCCTATGAAGCGATGGAAATCGACGACTTCCTTGAGGCAGCCGCCGTGATGACCGGCTGGCTGGTCGACCAGGTTACGGCTGCTTAGGGTGCCGGCGGCGCCAGAAAACATCTCGGATGAGAAACACGAGGCCGCCCATGGCCAACAGTCCCGGAATGCCCGTGAAAACCGTCAGCATAACAACCGTGTATCCAAATTCGAAGATGCGGTGATGCATCGGATCACTGCATTTCAACGTGCCGCCAGAAGCGTGCGAACAAAGACCCAGCATGGACGGCACAAACAAGCTGGCGACGCCAGCAAACACCATAGCGAGTGCGACATAGCAGACAAACTTCACGATCCACCAGACAACCCTGCTTATCATGTCGTCATCCTCGCTGACCCTGTCGCGCCGAATTCATAAGAAGCGATGAAGACTGCGCAAACTCAAGGCGTCCAAGATTACCGGGAACCGGACATTGAACAACGAATCAACCGATCCGCGTCACCCCGTCGGTACCACACGCCACCTCAAGGTGGGCATCTCGATCAGCGATCGCATGCTGCCGCTGTTGACCGGCCAAGTTACGTCACCCGAAATCACACTAGACTTTGAATGCGGCCGTCCGAACGAACTGTTCTGGCAGGCACTCCATAACGACGCCTTCGACCTGACCGAAATGTCTCTTGCCGCACACGCCATTCTGACTTCGCGCGGCGAAAACCCTTTTGTCGGCTTGCCGGTGTTTACCTCGCGCATGTTCCGGCATGGTTCGATCTTCGTCTCCGCGGCCTCAAACATCACGACACCCGAAGGCCTCTCGGGCCGACGGGTCGGCATTCCGGAATATCAAATGACCGCCGCCGTGTGGATGCGCGGCATCCTGCAGGAGCGCCATGGCGTGGCGCCGGCCGACATCCATTGGGTCACGGGCGGTGTCAACAAGCCAGGGCGCAAGGAACGGATTGCCTTGCGGCTGCCGCAAAATATCCACGTCGAGCCGATCGCCGCGCAGGCGACGCTGAATGACCTGCTGCTTGCCGGCGAGATCGATGCGATCATCGCGCCGCAGATTCCACAAGCCCTGCAACTTGGCGATCAGCGTATTCAGCCCCTGTTCGACGACAGCCGCAAGGTCGAAGAAGCATATTTTGCCGAGACGAAAACCTTTCCGATTATGCACCTTGCCGTACTTCGCCAAGAACTCGCGGCAACCGAACCGCAATTGCCGGCCACGCTCTTCCGGCTCTGCGACGCCGCCAAAGGCCAGGCGATGGACACGTTGCACGATACGGATGCGCCTTATGTGATGTTGCCGTGGCAAGCCGACGAGGCAGCCCGCACGTGTACGGTCATGGGCCAAGACTACTGGCCGTACGGCATCGATGCCAACCGACATGTTCTGGAGACGTTTATTCGATACCTCGGCGAGCAGACGCTGCTGGCACGGCCGATCGAGGTCGACGAGCTGTTCGCCCCCGGGCCTTACACAGCCCCTTGATGCCGTGCCGCGGCTACAGACACCCTCACCGTCCGACGGGCAGGAACACCGACGACACCTCGTCGTATTGTTCATGATCTCGCGGCAGCCGCCGGGCCATCGCAAGCGCATGCGGCGCAACCGCAACCAGTTCTTCCATGATCTCCGGCGGCAGCTCCAATCCTGCACTACGTGCCGCGATCTCGGCATGCCCGCGCACATCCGGCTCCACTGACGACGTATCCGGCACCCAGACCTGGGGATTGACGGCGGCTGGCTGATCTCCGGCGACAAGGTGCGGCCGCGCCGTCCAATAGCCCGTTTCCTTTTCATAGGCATGACCGGCGCGCAAGACGGTGGCATCATCGAACGGACGTCCGACAAGCTGCAGCGACAGCGGCAGGCCGTCTTGCGTAAATCCGCACGGCAACGCCAGCGCCGGCCCGCCGGTCACATCGAACGGCGTTGTCAGGCTTGCGGAAGTCCAGAACGATAAGATGTCGTGTTTGTCGATACGCGGCGCGGCAGATGTATTGGCTGTCAGCATAAGATCGTAGCGCTGATACAGCCGCTCCATCTCCGTGGTGATCACACGGCGACACCGGCTTGCACGCACATAATCCTCCGACGTGAACAAGCACGCTGCAAGCGCCCGGCCGCGGAAATCCTGCCCAAACGCCTCAGGCCGCGTGCGCAACTCCGGCAGATGGATCGAAAACAGTTCGCTTTCCGCCGTAATGATCTTGACGTCGAGGTAATGTTGCATCGGGCGCAGGTCGATTTCGTCAATCGTTGCACCAAGATGCTTGAAGACGCTGATGGCTTGCTCCATCGCCGGGCCGAGATCGGAATGCGCGCGCATATCGGCTTCCCAGAAATGGCGAATGACACCGATGCGCAGCCCCTTGATGCCATTCGCGATCCCGTCGGTGAGATCGCCGACGGGCGCCGGAGAGGATGCCGGGTCAGACGGGTCATGGCCGGCGATGGCGTTAAGAATGAGCGCGCAATCTTCAGCCGTACGCGCAAGCGGTCCGCAGTGGTCATAGGAGAACGAGTTCGGCAGCACACCCGCCCGACTGACGAGGCCATACGTCGGCTTCATGCCGGCAACACCGCAAAGGCCCGCTGGCGACCGAATCGAGCCGCCGGTATCGGAGCCGAGTGTGATCGGTGCGATGCCAGCCGCCGCCGCAGCGCCGGAGCCGGACGACGAGCCGCCGGTGAAGTGTGCCGTATTCCAAGGATTGCGGGCCGGCGGCCAGGGCAAATCGAACGATGGTCCACCGTGCGCAAACTCGTGCGTCGCAAGTTTGCCGGTGAGAATGGCGCCGGCGTCGTGCAGGCGGGCAACACAGGTCGAATCCCTGTCCGGGATCCGGTCGATGCAGGTTCGCGAATGGCCGCTCGTCAGAATGCCGGCGGTGTCGTAGATGTCCTTGACCGCAAACGGCACGCCATGCAGCGGGCCGCGATAGTTGCCATTGGCGATCTCCTCGGCGGCGATCTTGGCGGATTTGCGGGCCTGCTCGAATGTCGGTGTGATAAACGTGAACAGCTGCGGCTGCAGGGCTTCGGCCCGCGCGATGAGCGCCTCGGCGTACTCAACCGGAGAGAGTTCGCGCGCCGCGATCCGTTCGGCGGCCTGGGCAAGGGTAAGGTCGTGGAGTTCCGACATGGTGATTCCTGTAATTCCGGCCGAGCTAAGGCCGATCTCGTGCCGGTAGTATTGAGCTATTCTCGGCGCTCGGCAACCATGACGCCGCAACTGGCGCAAGATCGATGGCATACGAGGCCGGCGATGTGATAACTGATGTCGGCATCCGCCAACTGGTGCCGAGATGAGGCATTCAACGTGACCACTGACCGCTCCGCCATTGCGCCACGAACGTTGCGCACGACCGACGCGCTCGTCGAGCATGGCCTGGTTGACGCGACCGAACGCGCGGCAATCAATCGTGTGGCGGCACAGTTTGCCATTGCCATTACACCAAGCGTGCTCGAGACCATTGCAGGCGGCGACCCGGACAAGGGCATCGCCCGCCAATACGTGCCGTCTACTGCGGAGAACACATTCACCCCCGGCGAACGTGATGACCCAATCGGCGATGCGCGTCATTCTCCGGTCAAGGGCATCATCCACCGCTACCCCGACCGCGTCCTGCTCAATGCCGTCCAGAGCTGCGCCGTCTACTGCCGATTCTGCTTCCGGCGCGAACAGGTCGGCCCGCAGACCAAAGCACTTAGCGCGCAGGAACTTGACGAGGCTCTGCGCTACATTCGCGAACACGAAGCGATTTGGGAGGTGATCCTGAGCGGCGGTGACCCGCTGATGCTACAGCCGCCAAAACTGGCGCAGATCGCTGCATCACTGAACGGCATCGAGCACGTCAAAGTCATGCGCCTTCATACCCGCATACCGGTGGCCGCGCCGGAGCGCGTCACCGATGATCTGGTTCAGGCCCTGCGCGTCATGACGCCAACCTATGTTGCCATTCACGTCAACCATCCTGACGAATTGACGGCCGACGCCCGCGTGGCGTGTGCCAGGCTTGCCGATGCCGGCATCCCACTGCTTGGCCAAACGGTGCTCCTGAAGCAGATCAACGATCGCGCTGATGTCCTTGAGCGCCTGTTCCGCGACCTCGTCGAGTTGCGTATCAAGCCCTACTATCTGCATGTCGGCGACCAAGCCAAAGGCACCTCTCACTTCCGAACCGGGATCGCCGCCGGTCAGCAATTGATGCGCGATCTGCGCGGCACGGTCTCGGGTTTGTGCCAGCCGACACTGGTGCTCGATATTCCCGGCGGCCACGGCAAGGTGCCCGTCGGGCCAACCTACCTGGAGCATGCACCCGATGGCTGCCGGGTGACAGACATCCACGGCACAGTCCACGACTATCCCGAAGGCTAGCTCACTCACGCCTCGGGCTGATCGCGCCAATGCAGAATACGCCCGATCGCGTTCATGAGCAGCTGCGCCGCAAGTGTCGTCGTGGAACCTGCGTGATCATAGTCGGGCGCCACCTCAACGAGATCCAGACCGACAATGCCGCCGCGGCGTGCCAGCCCATCGATCAGCTCCAGCACTTCGTAGTAGAGGAAGCCGCCATGGCTCGGCGTGCCGGTGCCCGGTGCTATCGACGGATCAAAGGCGTCAATATCGACCGTCAGATAGTAGCGTTTTCCGGTCGGGATGCGTGCCAGCACGGCATCCACGCCGAGCTGGCGAAATTGGCGCACTGACAGGATGTCCGCACCCATGCTGCGGGCATCTTCGTAGCCTTCGCGCGCGGTCGACGACACGTTGCGAATGCCGATCTGGCTCAGGCCCGTGACGTACGATTTTTCAGCGGCGCGGCGCATCGGATTGCCGTGGCCGTAGCGGACGCCGTGGCGTTCATCGACAAAATCGAGATGCGCATCGATCTGCACCACATGGATGTCGCCGGCACCGTCGAACGCGTTGATACAGGGAATATTGATCGAGTGATCGCCACCGATCACAACCGGCATGGCACCAGCCTTGAGAATAGCGCGGACGCCGGCTTCGATATTGGCATGGCTCTGCATCGTGTCGGTATGAACAACGTCGGCATCGCCAATATCGACAACATTGAACTTTCCCTCCGGCAGATAGGTGATGTCGTCTTCATGGTCATATGCGCCGGCGTGGCCGAAAGCGAACAGCGTGGAAGCTTCGCGCACGCCGCGAGGGCCCTGCCGCGCGCCGGCGCGCCACTGCGTGCCAAAGTCGAACGGCGCGCCGAGAACCGCCACGTCCGCATCAATCGCCGACCAGTCCGCCTCATAGGGCCATTTGCCGAATGTGCAGATGCCGACAAACGGCAGGTTGAGACGTCCGCCTTGATAGCCGTGTTGCGCCATCGATCCGCCCTCCTGGAGCAGCGCTCCTCATTGCCTGGAATTACCGGTCGTGACCTACCAGAAGGTGCCGGCGCGCAGCAAACCGGCCGATCAGCCTGGGCTCAGTCCACGCAGGCGCTCCGTGCGCCGACGCAACAGCTCGACTGCCGTCAGCAGAGCAATCGACATCAGAACAAGGACGGTGGCCACCGCAAGAATGGTCGGGCTGATCTGCTCGCGAATGCCGGAGAACATCTGACGTGGGATCGTACGCTGGTCGACGTCGGCGAGGAAGATTACGGCAACAACCTCATCAAGCGATGTGATGAATGCAAACAGCGCGCCCGAAATCATACCCGGCAGAATGAGCGGCATGATGACCTTGCGAAACGTCGTCAGGCCGCTCGCGCCGAGGCCCTGCGACGCACGGATCAGCGACTGGTCAAAGCCGGTCAGCGTCGCCGTGACCGTTATGATAACGAACGGAATGCCAAGCGTGGCATGCGCCAGGATCAGACCGACGTAGGTATTGACGAGACCGTCCGGGAAAAACGGAAAGAAGTCCTTCTTGGCATAGAAAAAGAACATGCCGGTCGCGGTGATCACCAGTGGCACGATCATTGGAGAAATCAGAAGGCTCGTAATGGCCGTGCGGAACGGCATCTCCGGCCGCGACAGACCAAGCGCCGCCAGTGTTCCGAAAGCGGTCGCCAACAACGTCGCCATGATCGCGATAAAAAACGAATTGCGGAACGCGCCAATCCAAACAGAGTTGTTCCACATGTCCTGCCACCACGACGAGCCAACCGCGTCAGGATTGGTCATGCCGAAGCTGAAAATATCCTTGTACCAACGCAGCGAGTACGCAGATGAATCAAACGCAAGCATGCCGTCGGTAAAGGTGAAATACGGTTCAGCGTTGAACGACAGCGGCATGATCACGAGGATCGGCGTAATCAGGAACAGAAAGATCATCGTGCAGGCCAGCAGAAAGACATACTGGCTGATGCGCTCGCCCAGCGTCGCATAGGGTGGCAGATCGCTCATCAGGAAGTATGGCGCGCCGAAGATGAGAAAGAAACCGAGCCCGCCAATTGTGGATCCGGTGTAGGCCCAGAATGCAACCGTGGCCACCACGAGTACGGCAAATGCCGGCGACGTCATTCGTTTGGGAAGCTTCATCTCCGTTGTGTCCCTAACCAAACTTGAGATTGTCGATACCGACGAGGCGATTGTAGAGCCAGTACAGGATGAGCACGATTATCAGCAGGATTGAGCCGAGCGCCGCGCCAAGGCTCCAGTTCAATGTGCTCTTGATGTGATCCGCAATCAGGTTCGAAATCAGCAGGCCATCATTGCCGCCAACCAGCGCCGGCGTGATGTAATAGCCAATCGCCAGGATGAAGACGAGCAATGTCCCGGCCGCGATTCCGGGCAATGTCTGCGGAAAATAGATGCGCGTGAATGCGTAGCCATAACTCGCCCCCATCGACCGCGCCGCGCGCATGTAACTCGGCGGTATCGTCTTCATGACCGAGTAAAGTGGCAGGATCATAAATGGCAACAGAATGTGTACCATCGCGATGATCGTGCCCGTCTGGTTGTAGATCATCTGGATACGGCTCTCGTCACCGATCAGGCGCAGCGAGACAAACACATCGTTCAAAACGCCCTGGGTCTGCAGCATCGCGATCCACGCCGTCGTGCGCACTAAGAGCGACGTCCAGAACGGCAGCAGTACGAGAATCATCAGCAGGTTTGACGTGGCCAGGGGCAAGGTCGACAGTAGAAACGCAACGGGATAGGCAAGGATGAAGCAGAGGAACGTGATCAGCGCCGACAACCACAGCGTCTTGATCAATATCGGCACATAGATCCGATAGAGCTCATCGGCGTTCACGATGTTGTTCTTGGCGTCATAGCGGCGATCGAGCGCTGCGAGGTAGAACGACAATGTATAATCGCTCGTCGCGCGCTGCAAAACCGTCCAGACCTCCGGATTTGCCCACCGCTTGTCGATGGCCAGGAGGGCTTCTTTGTACGGCGCGCTCTTGATGTTGCGGACTTTCCGCGCCGATTTCGTAATCAGGCTGCGTGATCCGGGAATTTCGTAATTGACCCGCGTTGCGAGATTGCCAACGGTCTTGCCGACATCGCGAACTTTGCGCGCTCGTGCGAGATCTTTGACGAAAATCTCGAAAACTTCTTCCGAAGGCAGCCCCTTGCCGTCCCACTTGCTAATGGCTTTGGCAAACGTTGGTACCACGCTGGAGCCAACGGGGTTGTAGAACGACCGGAACAGCATTTCGCCGATCGGGAAGACAAAAGAAATTGCCACGAACAGCACGAGTGGCAAGGTCAGTAAAAAGGCTCGCCGCTTGGCGGCTGCCGTCGTGCGGGCCAATTTGGTCTTAAGCGGCACGCCGTCGTCGGCAACGAGAACGCCCTGGTTCGAATGAGTGCTCGATGTAGCAGTGATGTCGGCCATGAGACTTTCTGCGCATGAGACGGGTGGGTGTGGGATGCGGTCACCGCCGCGGCGACCGCATCCCTGATCGTATCAGTCTGGTCGGCGCGGCGGTGTTGATCACATCCGCTCGACCGGCCCTCGCTCAGCTAGCCCTTGGCCAGCCATGCATTGAAGCGCTCTTTCAGCTGATCGGCGTTGTCTGCCCAGAACTCAAAGTTGTTCTGCACGGCATTCTTCAGGTTCGCAGGTGCCGTTGGCATTTGCGGACCCATGTCGATCGGCTTGTTGTGATACTTGCCAACAAGCGGCGCCGACGACTTGCGTGCCGGTCCATACGAAATGTAGGACGCCTGCGCTGCAAGCTGCTTCGTGCTGGTTGAGTACTTCAAGAAGTCCATTGCCAGTTCTTTGTTCGGCGCGCCCTTCGGAATAACCCAGAGGTCAAGGTCGTAGACCTGGCCGTCCCAGACGATTTCGAACGGTTTGCCTTCGCCGGCAACTGCGTTGAAGATACGGCCGTTGTACGCGGTCGTCATCAGGACTTCGCCGTCAGCGAGCAATTGTGGTGGCTGCGCGCCTGCGGTCCACCACACGACAGAACTCTTGATCGTGTCGAGCTTCTTGAAGGCCCGGTCGATGCCAGCCTTCGTGGCCAGGACCTTGTAGACATCCTTGGCCGCAACGCCATCCGCCATCAGCGCGAATTCAAGATTGACCTTTGCGCCCTTGCGCAGGCCACGCTTGCCCGGCCATTTCTTGATGTTGAAGAAATCAGCCATCGTTTTTGGCGTGTCGCCTTTGATCTTCGTCTTGTCGTAGGAATAGATCGTTGACCAAACAATGTTGGCAACCGCACACTCATAGAGTGTACCCTTGAGGAAGTCCTCGGTCGCTGGCGTGCCATCGTCGCCCTTTGGCAGCTTTGAGTGGTCAATTTGTTCCAGCAAACCCTCATCGCAGGCACGAATGGCGTCTGAAAGCTCGACGTCAACAATGTCCCAGGAGACTTTCTTGCCTTCGACCTGTGCTTTGATTTCCGCGATGCCGCCATTGTAGTCCTGAGACTTGATCTTGGATCCAGCACAGTCCTTCATGAACGGCTTGTGATACGCTTCGACTTGCGATTTCGTGTAGGCGCCGCCCCAAGAGACGACGGTCAGTTCACCGGCCTTTGCGCAAGCTTTCGCATTCGCAACAGTCGCCGTGCTGCCCGCGACCACGAAGGCCGCGCTGATGCCCAGCGCGCCGATGGCCAAGGTGTTTCTCAATGTCATGTACTTCTCCCTTTTTACGCCATCAGTCACAGACGGCGATTGCTCTGACCGACCCGGAATTGACGGACCGGGTATTGCGCATCGTGCCGATGCAGCACGACGCATGCGTGTCGTGAAATCTCCTAGATGCCGATTGCATCCAGCGCCCGGCAATCTTCCGGTTGCCAGCCAACTGTAACGCTTTCTCCTTTTTGCAAGATTTTATGTCCAGCGTTATTGGGAACTTTAACGACAAACTCATCCGTATCAGCGACCTTCAAAACCGTTCGAATGTGGTCGCCGTGATAAATGAGATCCATTATCTGGCCATTGAGGACGTTCGGAAGAGAACCGACATCCGGTGCGATCTCGATCCGCTCAGGCCTGAGTGAAAGCATCGTCGGCTTGCCAACGCCATCGACATTGATAGCAGAGGCCACGACGGTCTCGCCAGTTGCGAGCTTGACACCACAGCTCTCGCCATTGATTTCCGTAACCGTGCCGGACAGCTTGTTGTTTTCTCCGATGAACTGCGCAACGAAACTGTTCTGCGGCCGTTCATACAGTTCGTCCGGGCTCGACAGCTGTTGAATGACGCCGTCATTAAACACCGCGATCCGGTTCGACATCGTCAATGCTTCGGATTGATCGTGTGTCACATAAACGACCGTCACGCCAAGCGTTTCGTGAATATGTTTAATCTCATACTGCATCTGCTCGCGCAGTTGCTTGTCGAGCGCGCCGAGCGG